>JAIKXK010000262.1 GCA_024684155.1 Lachnospiraceae bacterium
TACATCCTTTGTGCCTGTATCAAAAGCAGTCTGCACGGCCTGCACGGCAGTATAAATACTTTTTGCCTGAGCTTCTGTAATTGTTCCTGTAGTTTTAACCGTTGTTAAAACATCGGACAATAGGGTTTCTAGTTGTTCAAGCTGATCATCCACCTGATCAAAACTTAAAATAACCATATCAGAGATGGTAGACATAGTTTCACTACCAGAATCCACAGCAGCATCTGCAGCATTAATCATGGCTCTGCTGTTAGATTCAATATAATCTAATTCATCTGTCACGCCCTTTGCAGCACTCATCAGTGAATTTGAAGCATCAATTAAACTAATATAAGAATTTAAAATACTTACTGTTGTGGTAAGATCATTATCCATTCTTCTCATCTTAGATAAAGCACTATTTGTAACCCCTGTCGTATCCGAACCTTCATCTGTAATAATATAAGCACTTGCTTCCACCATTGTTTCTGCAAGGGTACTTACAAAAGCTTTATTTACTTCTTCCTGCACCGTAGTTTTCACCTTTCCAGTAATCTTTGGTGCAATTGCATTTTTCTTTTCATTTTCATAGTAGATAATAGTAGGATTTTGAATATCTTTTCCACCAATAAAGCTTAAAATATCATCGGAAAAAGTATCATCTACCACCAATGCAGCATAGCAGTCTCCGCTTTCCACCTGTTCTACTGCTTCATAGGAATTATCTAGAAACACCCAGTTAATGCTGTCATTCTCCTTTAGATTATCCACAATCATTTGCCCAACATTCACTTCGATTCCTTCTAAATCAGTTCCTTTATCAGATGTGGCAACTGCTACGGAAAGTTGGCTTGTTGCTTCCTTTTCATAAGGTGCCCAGTTCGATAAAATATTAAACCAGGCATATAAAGAAGGAATAACAGAAAGTCCGATAATCACAACTACTGCCACTACATTTGTATATAATCTCTTTGCATCGGAGGCAAAAATACGAATAATGTTACGCATCGTCTTCCTCCTTTAACTTTTCAATTTTTTCCTTTACCTGCTGTTTCTTTTCATCGATTAACTCATCGATTTCATCCATTTTATGTGTCACCTGTGCCTCTGCCACTTCTACTTTTTCGCCAATTAAAACCTCATTTTCAAGACCAGTTTCTCCACTGAAATCCTTTAATTGCTCCTGTAAATTATAATCACTGTATTCTACATAAACCAGGTATGCAGCAATTCCAAACAAGGACACAATCCATAAAATTAAAAACACTAACTTTGATCCGGAAACAAAAAAACTTAAGGCTAAGAAAATTAAAGGTAATAAAATATTTACCTTTAGGCCCACACGAATCTTATTTTGATTCTTTTCATGAAGATCTTTTTGATATTCTTTATATTTTTCAAACGCTTTCTTATAATCCATAACTACCCTCTTACATCATTTCCGTATCTTCCATACGTTTTTCCATAAAGTGACTTAATGGTTTAAACGGCTTTCGAATCCAAAGTCCAATAGCAAGGGATACAAGAACAAAGACTCCAAGTTCCAACAAATAAATCACATAATCATGTCCATACATACCTGCGATACACTCTCGCAAGGCATTAATTCCATATGGGAATGGGAAAAAGATATAAATCTTTTGGAAAAACTCTGGTAGAAGTTCAATGGGATAAGTTCCACTACTGCCGGCAATCTGAAGTACTACTACAACTACTGCCAAAGCTTTTCCTACATCTCCAAAGGCAAGTACCAGGGAATAAATCAAAAGAGAAAATACAAATCCTGTAATTGCAGATGCCACCCAGAAACGGAAGGGATGTACACACTGAACATGTAACAAATACAAATCTCCCAACACAATTATTAAGGTTTGCACCTGTCCTACCACGAAAAATATGAGATAACGTCCAAAATACAGTTCGTAATCTTTTGCATCCTTATAAGCTTCTTCTGAAGGTTTTACCTTTAAAATTGCAGTTAAAATCAAAGCTCCTACCCAAATGGCAAGTACGGTATAAAACGGAGTAACTGCAGAGCCGTAATTCTCCACCGGATAAATTGCTTCTGTCGTAATCTGTACCGGTTCTGAGAAAAACTCTCCATAAATTTCTGGATTTCCAGAAAGGGTTTCCATTAACACTTTTACTTTTTCATCTTCAGATGCTTCTTTTACCTTTTCGATTGTCTCAGTTAATCGATCGCTTAATAAAGATAACGCTTCCTTTGTGTTAATTAAACTTTCATTGCCAGAACTTACCGTTAATTGAAGTGCTCCAAACACATCTCCCATTCCGGCTAATGTTCCACTTAAATTATTCATAAGTGTACTGGCATTATCGATTACAGAAGACAAAGACTCTAAGGTTGCATCCACCTGAGGTACTAAACTTTCCGTAAGAGATGATTGCATGCTTTCCACATAGGTAATCATGCCATCAAGCTGTGTTGTCAAAGTTTCCTGATTGCTTTTGAAAGCCTCTTCCGTAACAGATGAACTTAAAGATTTTTGCAAAGCCGTTAACTGAGTATCTAACTGTGACGTAATATCTAAAATAGAAGTTATGGTAGTAACTGTATTTTTCACCGCAGTATTGTCCGTCTGTTCTGCTGCTATAGTGGACAAAGAACTATTCAGTGCTTCCATTATATTTGTCATGTTATCGATATCTGTTATAGTTTTATCCACTGCAGAAACCATGGTTTTGGCATCCTTCGCCAGAGTTGCATCTTCTAAATCACTTTTCGCGTTTTTTAATGAAGTATCCATGGTGTCCATTGCCAGATTCACTTCAGTAACATAGTCTGACAAGCTCACCTGTGTCGTGGCAATACTATCATTGGCTTGATCTAAGGCACTCTTTCCTTCATCCGACTGGGATTTAAAATAATCTACATCCTTTTGAGCATTTGAAATAGCAGAAGTAAGAACCTGGTTTCCTGCCACTGCAGCATCAATGGTTCCTTCATACTCCTTTAATTCTCCATTAATCTTTTCCAGTCGCTCTACTAATGCATCCACACCACCATCTTCTTTGATATCATCAGAAAGCTCATTGGCATTTTCAAAAACTGTAGTAGTCATAACCTTTACAAATTTTTCGTTAATATTATTCTGTAAGGTTTCTACTACCGTATCTGAAATTTTAGTTGCAACAGGATTTTTCTTTTGATTCTGATAGAAAATAAGCTGAGGTTTTTCTACATCTTCTAAGAAAATATTGTACATGTTATAGGAAAAATCTTCGGATATCACAACGGCACCATAATAGGTTCCATCCTCTACACTTTGAAGCGCCTCTTCTTCGGACTCTACAAACTGCCAGTCGATTTTATCATTTTCTTTTAACTCTTCGATAATCTCATCTCCGGCATTTTCGTAATTACCATCTTCATCGGTATATCCTTTATCCAAAGATACGGCTGCTAATTTTAAATTTCCCGTATTACCATAGGGATCCCAGTTCGAATAGATATTGCACCACGCATATAGCGCAGGCAAAAAGCAAACGCCCACCACAATGATGAGCGCAAAGAAACTCTTAAAAAGTCTTTTAAGATCTGTATGAAAAATAGTTTTTATCATCTTCATTGCTTATACTCTCCTTGTTAAACAATGAAATTATATCACTTTCTGAATTTAGAAACACCTACAAATTAAGACAATTGTTTATACCTCATCAATAATCAACATAGCGTCCCCAAATGAGAAAAATCGATATTCCTCTTTTACTGCTTCTTCATAAGCAGCCAAAACATGTTCTCTACCAGCTAATGCAGAAACAAGCATAATTAAAGTAGACTGAGGCAAATGGAAGTTTGTAATCAATCCATCAATCACCTTAAAGTCATATCCTGGATAAATAAAAATCTCTGTATTACCACTTTTAGGAGTAAGACAATTTGTTACACCATCAATCTTTTGTGATGCGGCAGACTCTAAGGTTCTTGTAGATGTCGTTCCTACAGAAATTACTCTTCCACCATTTTTCTTTGTCTCATTAATAATATCGCAGGCTTCCTTTGAAATTTGGAAAAACTCCGAATGCATGTGATGTTCTAAAATATTTTCTACCTTTACAGGACGAAAAGTTCCTAGACCAACATGTAAGGTAACCTCAGCAATCTTCACTCCCATAGCTTTAATTTCTTCTAATAACTCTTTGGTAAAATGAAGTCCTGCTGTAGGAGCTGCTGCAGAGCCCTCATACTTTGCATACACTGTCTGATAACGATTCTTATCTTCTAACTTGTGGGTAATATATGGAGGTAAAGGCATTTCTCCTAAAGAATCCAATACTTCTTCAAAAATTCCTTCATAAGAAAATCGAATCATACGATTTCCTTCTTCTACCACATCAATAACTTCTGCTGTAAGTCTTCCGTCACCAAAGGAAAGTTTTGCACCTACACGGCATTTCTTTCCAGGTCGTACCAAAGTTTCCCACACATCACCTTCATGACGTTTTAAAAGAAGTACTTCTACTGCACCGCCGGTTTCTGCC
>JAIKXK010000268.1 GCA_024684155.1 Lachnospiraceae bacterium
GCTTAGAGATTAATTTGCTGAGAGTATATGAATGCAGACCACTTCGGTGGTCTTTTTTATTTGAAATAAAAACACCAACCGTGCCTGGTTGGTGTTAAGGGGAGAGTAATATGAAAAAAATTTATTATCAATTGAAACTTGTTGTTTGAGGAGTGTTTCATTTGATGATTTTATAATACAGGGCGAACTTTAAATGAAGTTAAAGGTTTTTGTGAAGAAATTGTGAAAAAGAGATATACTAATACCTAGAAAAAGGAGACAGGTATATGCCAGCGTTAAATGAGATAAAATCATATGAATTTAATGAAGATGGACTGGTGGAATTAAGGTCGGAGCAGGCAGGAACAAACTGGCCTGTAGTTTATATGATTCACGATGATAAAAATTTATATATTGGGGAAACCACAAGTGCAGCTACACGTATGCAGCAGCATTTGAAAAATGATGAGAAGAAAAACTTAGAAATCATCGATATTGTTTTTAATAAGGAATTTAATAAATCCGTGGTGCTTGATTATGAGCAAAGACTTATAAAGTATTGTTCTGTAGACAGGAAATTTCAAAATATTATTAATAAGAACAAAGGCCAGCAGGCAGCTCATAATTATTATCAAAGACCTTATTATAAAAATCAGTTTGGTGTTTTGTGGCAGGAGTTGAAAAATAAGGGCTTAGTAGAACACCCTTTAGATCGAATTGAAAATGAAAATATCTTTAAGTTCTCTCCCTATAATGCCCTTACAGGTGAGCAGACGGAAGTAAGTGTTTCTGTAATGAAATCTATTTTGGAGACGTTTCAAAAGGATACGAAGGGCGTAAGTCTTGTGGATGGTTGTGCCGGAACGGGAAAGACGGTACTTGCCATCAGTATTATCAATTCTCTTATTAATGCGGTGAATTTAGAGGAGGAAGAGGACGAGTTTTTATCTGAAGAACAGGGCATAGATGCCAGTAAAATAGAAACACTTTTACAAATTAAACATCATATTGAACATGAGAGAAATGGAAAGCCTTTCAAAATAGGATTTGTATTTCCTATGCCGGGAATCAGAAGTACCATTCGTCAGGTATTTCGAGAGTGTGGAAATGGCTTGACAAAGGATATGGTAATTGGACCTACCGATGTTATAAAGGATGAGTATGATATTTTAATTGTGGATGAATCACATCGTTTGTCAAAGAGAAAAAATCTGACAGGATATGGATCCTTTGATAATACAAGTAGGGCTCTTGGTTTAGTTCCGGAAGAGACAAATCAGTTGGAGTGGATTTTAAAATCAGCCAAGCATGTGGTGCTTTTTTATGATAAGAATCAAAGTGTAAAGTCCTCCGACGTGACGTATAACGAGTATCAGGCATCTTTGCATAAGTATGGAAAAAATATCAGCAAGTTCCAGTTGAAAACTCAGATGAGATGTGAGGGTGGGGATACTTACATCAAATATGTAAAAGATTTAATGGAATGCAGAAGACAAAAGTTCGAACGAATTTCTAATTATGATTTTATGATATTTGATGATGTAGATCTTTTGGTGGAGACTGTGCGAAGAAAAGACGATGCTTTGGGATTAAGCAAAACAGTTGCAGGATTTTCCTGGGATTGGGAAACAAAACCGAACAAAAGACCAAAGGATAACATGGAGTATTATGACTACTTAGTGCATGCAGGAAAATATGACATTATGATAGAAAATCATAAGTATATTTGGAATCTGTCCAATGAAAATTGGGTAACAAGACAGGATTCCCATTGTACGATTGGCTGTATTCATACCTCTCAAGGTTATGATATGAATTATGTTGGGGTAATCTTTGGAAAAGAAATCGATTATAATCCGATAACAAATAAAATTGAAATAAATTTGGATAATTATAAAGATAAAAAAGTAAAAGCGGGTACGGATGAAGAGACTGTAAAAGAATTAATTATTAATACATATACAACCATTATGGCAAGAGGAATCAAAGGTTGTTATGTGTATGCCTGTAATCCAAATTTACAAAAGTACTTAAAAGAGTATATCGTACCAGCAAATAGTGTAACCATAGATTAAGGAGCAAAGATGAAACAGGAAACAATTGATAGAATTAGAAAATTCAGTGATGACAGAGACTGGGATCAATTTCATTCCCCGGCCAATATTGCAAAATCCATTGTAATAGAGGCAGCAGAATTGTTAGAGTGTTTTCAGTGGTCAGATGAAGACTATGATATTCAACATGTAAAAGAAGAACTGGCGGATGTAATGGTATATAGTCAAAATCTTTTAGATAAGTTGGGACTGGATGCAGATGAGATTATAAACATGAAAATGGCGCAAAATGAAGCGAAGTATCCTGTTGAAAAAGCAAAGGGAAGTGCGGCAAAGTACAATCAGTTGTAGAATAGTTCTAAAGTAGAAAGTGAAACTATGGATAATAAAAAGAAACCAAAAGAAACTCTTTTGGACATAAAATATAAAGAAGATAAAAGTGTAAAAAAGATTTCATCACTGCCTTCTGAGGAATTAGCTAAGGCGCTTAGATCAGTATTAGCGAAGGATAAGGAAAAATAAAACACCAACCGTGCCTGGTTGGTGTTAAGGGGAGAGTAATATGAAAAAAATTTATTTATCAATGAAACTTGTTGTTTGAGGAGTGTTTCATTTGATGAGTTTATAATACGAGGCGAACTTTAAATGAAGTTAAAGGTTTCTGTGAAGAAATTGTGAAATATATGCTAGAATAAAAATAGTTTCGGTTCCGAAGGGAGTATGGAGTAATCTGTATTGTTCGTGATCATGTTTTATTTATAGCGTAGGCAAAGGCAGTGAATTCACGGGACAGCCGGAGCTTTTTTAATTGGGATGGGGAGATATGAAAAAAACAAAAAAGAATATTGATATGACGACTGAAGGTATCAATGACATGTGGGAGGAAGTTGAACATCCACATAGAAAAGATGAATCGTCGAATCAAAAAAACAAAACAAGAAAAACTTATCAAGATGTAAATCGTAGAAAAAGTAGGCCTCGTTATGCACCAGGAATACAGTATGATAATTATGGGGATCGTTCTTTTCAATCCAGAAAGATAGTATCAAAACCAAAGAGAAACTGGGGAACGAGGATAGCTTTATTCCTACTTTTAATGATAGCCATGTATTTTGTGAAAAAAACAGGTATTGGGGATTTGTCACAAAGTAATAACACACTAAATCCAAATGCACCTACTACTCCAGATAGTTCTGTTGCAGGGGTTAGATTTAACTATCATTTAGATTATATTGACTTTACTGCG
>JAIKXK010000346.1 GCA_024684155.1 Lachnospiraceae bacterium
TACTCCGACTCGTTCTTTTATTCGGCGGTCGTCGAAACGACTAGTTCATAGACATCAAAAAAACCAGCCAGGAATTTTCCCGACTGGTTTTTCTTATTGTTTCTGTCTTTTTAGCACATTTTCGATTGGAATATACAATACTAACATCAGTGTAAAATTTCCTACACAATGTATTACATCCCATGTAATCCCGGCTACCCACCAGGAAAATGCCGTACTTAAGCCCGCTGTAATACTTCCACCACTGGCTCCTATTACAAAGTAGGTAATGGAACACAAAAAGCCAAAGCACAAGCCAAATATACCTGAAAAAATTGCCCAGAACAAAGCAGAATCTACTTTTCGAAACATATATGCCAAAATAACGAGAAGAGGCCAGATATAAGCATACATAATCCACCAAATATTTACACCATACATCATTCCTTCTAACAGAATAAGTGCTGGCACAATTAAGGCTACTTTTTTACCATAATGTTTTGTAAACATTATGAGCCAAAAACTGGTTAACTCAATGTTTGGAGCAAAACTTAAGGCCATTTTACAAACTTCTATAATGGCTACCATCAGCCCCATCACAGCAATATCTTTGACACTAAATTTCTTCTGATTCTCTTCCATTCTTCTTAGTTAGCGGCTGCTTCGTACTTCCAAGAGTAGGTATCTCCATCCGTTACAGGCTGCTGATCTGCACCATACTGACCATATTCATCATTTACATATAAAGACCAGTAAGCATTGTCTTCTTCATAAATAGCCTGTTCACCATTGATAACTTCTACCATGATACCATAGTCACTTTCGCTACCGCTGTATGAAAAGCTGTCATCACTCTCTGCTAATTCATCCATAGCTTCCTTTAAGTACTCAGCATCTGTGTTTACATCATAAGTAGTTTCTTCACCTTCGCTGTTTACTACTTCAATTACTACACTCTTGCTGCCTTCTGTTGCCTTAGCGGAAAATAGATTGTAGCAAATTAAAAATACTGCTAATAAAGCTACAAGAATTACGCCACCAATGACTATTTTTTTTGTGTTTTTCTTTTCCATTGTTTCTCCTTCTTTCTATGCATTTGCTTTTAAAATATCATAGATTAAGTGAAAAGGAAACCCAAAGGTCGCAAATTTCTATTCTTTTTAAACAATTCCTACAATTAGAATTATTTATCGCCGGTGATTACTTTCATTTATAGTCACTTTATCTAATAACTGCTTAATTTCCTCATCCTGTGTTAAATCATAAACCATGTGAAAGCAATCTCTGGCCTGCATGTTATTTCCTGTATTATAGGCCTCTAATCCAGCTTTATATATAAGAGCAAGAGTAATTGAATTTGCTTTTAATGGAATGTCCTTTTCAGTCAAAATATTTTGTATTTGATCTACACTCATATCCTGATAGCTTTTCTCTAAGGCTGTTTCCAAATAGGAAATCTCACTTTTTACCTGCTCTGATGTTTCAAACAAATCGCTATACTTATAACAAGCCACCGCCACATTGGGCTGATAGGATTCTAAATAGTACCAGCCGAGATTTCTGTAATAGGCTGCCAGTTCTGCCCTGGTACAACTAAAATTATAAGTTTTTAAGGTTATCTCATATTCTTTCTCAATATTATAAAGATACTTATAGCAGGAAATCATTCCATTATAAGCTTCCATGCACACAGGATTATGTTTCAGTACCTTCATCCATTCCTTTAGTGCATCCTCATATTCCATTTCCTCCATCAATTCATGGGACTTTTTTATATAATCTTTTATCTTGTCCTGTAACTCTAATTCATAAGGTTGTTCTTTTGCAACATAGTATTCATATAAATAGATATCTGCAATGTGACTTAATGACACTTTATTTTTGCAATTCTCCATGATCTATTCTCCTTCAAGTTTCCACTGCTATCACAAACAATTGAACTATTTCTGCTTCTAATGCATCCGCTTGTAAACTACTTCTTCCTATACCTCACTTCAGAACAAAAACAGCATGAACAAGCTAAGATACATTACAGCGCCTGCAATATTTCCCCCACCGGGAATATGAAACGGTGCCAGCACAAGATAGATTAGCAGAAGATTAAATACACACGCCCATGTGGGTAGCGGTGTCATTCCTGCCACTACGGGAATGAAGAATGTGACCGAAAAAAGAAGTATCCCTGCAAAGCAACCTATCATCGTTACCGAATTCATTCTAAAGAAGTCTTCGGTCAGTTTTCGTCCATGCTCCGTATGGCCGCTTTTAATATAAATCCATTCAGCGGAGCCACCTACCACGTGATAAGCCACTCCAAAGGTATAGATAAGTGCTGTACCGACAATCATTAGATTCGCCCACACGGGGGAATACTCTTTCATCCAT
>JAIKXK010000189.1 GCA_024684155.1 Lachnospiraceae bacterium
AGTAAGGAAAAAGGTGTAGTTGTATGTGCTAATCATCAAAATAGATTTAATAAATCTGTCCAATATATGCGAAAAGCGTTAGAAGCAGGTAGATTTGGTAAATTATCACATGGTGCTGCCCATGTTAGATGGAATAGAGGAAGGAGTTATTATGAACAAGCCTCATGGAGAGGTACTTGGGCACAAGATGGTGGTTGTTTGATGAATCAGTGTATTCATAATATCGATTTACTGCGTTGGATGATGGGTGATGACGTAGATGAAGTTATGGCTTATACAGATCAAATAGAACATAATTATCTTGAAGCGGAAGATTTGGGTATGGCGTTGGTTAAATTTAAGAATGGTTCCTATGGTTTGATTGAGGGTACGACAAATGTTTACCCCCAAAATTTGGAAGAAACGCTTTACTTGTTTGGGGAAAGAGGTACAGCAAAGGCGGCAGGAACATCAGACAATATCATAGAAGAGTGGAACTTTGCGGATAATTATGATAATTCTGAAAAAGTAAAAGAGGAATTTAGTGAGAATCCACCTAACGTATATGGATATGGACATACCCCATTATATGCTGATGTTATAGATGCTATAAAAACTGGTAGAAAACCGTTAGTGGATGCGGAAGCAGGGAAAAGGGCTCTTGAACTGGTATTAGCAATTTATAAATCAGCATCTGAACATCGTCCTGTAAAATTACCATTAGATAGTTGTTCTACTATGGATTTTGTTGGACGGTTTAATTAGGAGGAGAAATGGAGAAATACTTTGTACATCCAACTAGTGTAGTTGATAAAAATGTTACAATAGGAGATGGAACTAAAATATGGCATTTTTGTCATATACAGTCTGGAGCGAATATAGGAAAAGATTGTTCCTTTGGGCAAAATGTTAATATTTCTAATAATGTTATTGTGGGAAATGGTGTAAAAGTACAAAATAATGTATCATTGTATGAGGGTGTTGAATTACAAAATTATGTTTTTTGTGGCCCTTCATGTGTTTTTACCAATGATTTAACGCCTAGAGCTAAATATCCTAAAGGGAATAGTGGTTATAAAAAAACTATTGTGGAAGAAGGAGCTTCTATTGGGGCTAATTCAACTATCGTATGTGGTCATTGCATTGGAAAATGGTCATTAATTGGTGCTGGTGCAGTGGTTACATCAAATGTTCCTCCACATGCGTTAATGTTAGGAGTTCCTGCAAAACAAAAAGGCTGGGTTTGTGAATGTGGCGGAATACTGCCGGATAATATGATCTGCGAAAAATGTGGAAGGAAATATACTCAAGCGAATAATGGTTTGGAGGAATTATAAATGCAATTTAGAGATTTAAAAGCTCAGTATAATGTTTTAAAAGATGATATTGATGCTGGAATACAAGAAGTAATTGATTCTTCGGGATTTATTCTTGGAAAGAAAGTATCAGAATTAGAAGATAAGCTAGCTGAATATGTTGGAAGAAAACATTGCGTGTCATGTGGAAATGGTACTGATGCTCTTCAGTTGGCTTTAATGATTTGGGGTGTTGGACCGGGAGATGCTGTTTTTACATCAGATTTTACTTATTTTGCATCGGCAGGTTCTAGTTCAATTTTAGGTGCGACACCTGTATTTGTTGACATTGATATAGATACATTTAATATGAGTGCAAAATCATTAGAAGAACAGATTCAACGTATAATTATAGAGGGAAAGCTAGTTCCTAAGGTAATAGTTCCTGTTGATTTGTTTGGACAACCGGCAGATTATGATAAGATTTTACCAATTGCTGAAAAATACGGTTTAAAAGTGCTTGAGGATGCTGCTCAAGGTTTTGGTGGGAATATTAGAGGAAAATTAGCGTGTTCTTTTGGTGATATGTCTACAACATCGTTTTTTCCAGCAAAACCGTTAGGGTGCTATGGCGATGGCGGAGCTGTTTTTACAGACGATGATGAAGTTAATATAAGGTTGCGGAGTTTGAGAGCGCAGGGGAAAAGCCCTGTTGATAAGTATGATAACCGAGAGATTGGGATGAATAGTCGATTGGATACAATTCAGGCAGCGATTCTGTTGCCTAAATTTAAAGCGTTTGTTGACCATGAAATAGATTCAGCTAACATAGTGGCTAGTTGGTATACAGAAAGATTAAAACAATTTTTTGTAACACCGAACGTTCATGAGGGGTTCTTGTCATCTTGGGCACAATATACGATACTTCTTGAAGATAGAGACCATAGAGATAAGATGCAATCAAAGCTTGAGGATAATGGAATACCATCAATGATTTATTATCCAAGAAGTTTACATCAACAAGAAGCATATCGTGGGTTGGATTTAAGTGACGATCTTTATCCT
>JAIKXK010000411.1 GCA_024684155.1 Lachnospiraceae bacterium
AATAACATCCATGTTGCCGCCTGATAAAATACATACAACATTTTTTCCCTTTGCCTTTAATTTTGTCGCTGCCGCAAAGGTAAGTAATCCTGAGTTTTCTACAATCATTTTATGATTTTCTACCATATCAAGAAAAGCTCCAATTAACTCATCATCATCAATTGTAATAATATCATCTAAGTTTTTCTTTAAATATGGGAAGATATTCTTTCCTGGAGTCTTTACAGCTGTACCATCTGCAATGGTATTTGCTGTTGGAAGAGTTACTACTTCTCCTTTTTCTAAAGAAGCTTTCATACAAGCTGCCCCTGTTGGTTCAACACCAATTACCTTAATCTTAGGATTGATTAATTTCGCAAGGGTTGATACACCTGTAGCTAATCCACCACCACCAATAGGTACTAAAATATAATCTACTAATGGAAGTTCTTTAATAATTTCCATAGCGATGGTTCCCTGTCCAGTTGCAACAGCCAAATCGTCAAATGGATGAATAAAGGTCAAGCCCTTTTCTTCTGCAAGTTTAAGTGCATATTCACAAGCCTCATCATAAACATCTCCAACCAATACCACTTCTGCACCATAGCTTTTGGTACGATTTACTTTAATCAGGGGTGTTGTGGTAGGCATAACGATAGTAGCCTTTACCCCAAACTTTTTAGCTGCATAAGCCACTCCCTGTGCATGGTTTCCAGCAGATGCTGTAATTAAACCTCGAGATCTTTCTTCATCCGATAAGGTGCTGATTTTATAATAAGCACCTCTTAACTTATAGGCACCAGTAAACTGCATATTTTCAGGTTTCAAATATACATTTGCACCGGTTTTTTCACTCATAAACTCACTATAGATTAGTTTCGTTTCAAGACGAACCTTATCTACGACACTACATGCCTCGTCAAAATCTTTTTTCTCTAACATCTTTTTTCCTTCTTTCCTTGCTTAAAAATTAAGCATTTTCCTTTGTATAAAACAATGCATCAACAAACTGATCCGCATTGAATTTTTCCAAATCTTCTACGGTTTCTCCAACCCCAATGTATTTTACTGGAATATGAAGTTCCGATTGAATCGCTACCGCAATACCACCTTTTGCTGAACCATCCATTTTTGTAAGGACAATACCTGATAAATCAGTGACCTCAGAAAATTCCTTCGCCTGAACCAAGGCATTTTGTCCTGTGGTTGCATCCACAACAACCAATGTTTCTCTATAGGCTTCAGGATATTCCTTAGAAACAATACGATTGATTTTTCCAAGTTCATCCATTAGGTTTTTCTTGTTATGTAATCTTCCCGCTGTATCAATTAATAAAATATCAGCTTTCTTTGCCTTGGCAGACTGAAGGGCATCAAATACAACTGCAGCCGGATCACTGCCTTCCTGTCCTCCAATAATTTCCACTCCAGCACGATTGGCCCATTCCTTTAACTGATCTCCTGCTGCTGCACGAAATGTATCTGCTGCTGCAAGAACCACTTTTTTCCCCTGTTTTTTAAATTTAGATGCAAGTTTTCCAATGGTAGTTGTTTTACCGACTCCATTTACACCTACAACTAATATTACCGAGGTTTTATTCTCAAATTCATAGGCTGCCTCACCAATGTCCATCTGTTCCTTGATGCTATCAATCAACAAACTTTTGCAATCCCCAGGCTCTTTTATTTTTTGTTGTTTTACCTTATCACGAAGTTCATCTAAAATTTCTTCCGTAGTACGAACTCCAATATCTCCTGAAATTAATATTTCTTCTAATTCTTCATAAAACTCTTCGTCAATATTGGTGAATCCACGAAAGACATAATCCATATTTTTCACAAAAGAATCCCTTGTCTTTGTTAATCCATCAATGAGTTTTTGAAAAAATCCTTTCTTCTCTTCTGCCATAATTAATCCTCTAAATCATTTTCAATTAAGTTAACAGATACAAGAGTTGAAATACCCTTTTCCTGCATGGTAATACCATATAAACGATCCGCTGCTGTCATAGTACCTCGACGGTGAGTAATAATAATAAACTGCGTATTCTTTGTAAGTTTATTTAAATATTTCGCAAAGCGATCTACGTTAGAATCATCTAAGGCAGCCTCAATCTCGTCTAACAAGCAAAATGGTGAAGGTTTCAAATTCTGAATCGCAAATAATAGCGCAATGGCTGTTAAGGATTTTTCTCCACCAGATAGCTGCATCATATTCTGTAGTTTCTTTCCTGGTGGCTGAGCAATTATCTTGATTCCCGTTTCTAGAATATCTTCTCCTTCTACAAGTTCAAGACTTCCTTTACCCCCTCCAAAGAGATCCTTAAAGGCCTTATCAAATTCCCGTTTAATATCTTCAAACCTTTGAGCAAACTGCTCTCTCATTCCTTTATCTAATTCGTCAATAATACCAGTTAAACGATCCTTTGACTCAATCAAATCATCATGTTGAGTCTTTAAGAAGGTATAACGTTCAGAAATCTCTTTAAACTCTTCAATGGCATTTACATTAACGTTACCCATGCGACGAATATCGTCTCTTAATCCAGCAATGGTCTTTTTCATTTCTTCCCCGTTATTATATTCAGGGTTCTTTAATTCCATAGCTGCATGAAGGGTTAATTCATACTCATTCCACATGTAATTATTTTGATATTCGATGGCATCCTGGGCTTTTTCACGCTGAGTATCCAATCGATAGATTTCCTTTTCCAATCTGGAAATCTCTTTTGAAATTTCTTCCTTTTTATCAAAGAAGCCTTTATAACTTTTTGACATTTCTTCTTTTTTCGAAAGAGATGCTTTTAATTCTTCTTCTAGTTCTCTAAAGGTATCATCTGCGGCAGAAATAGTAGCTTTAATAGATTCAATATCATTTCTCTTTCTCTGAGCATCTACCTTGGCATTTTCAGATTGCTGATCTAAATCAGCTAAGTCTTTTTGATCCTTAGAAAGTTCATTTTCAATTCGTGATAAATTTTCATCTACAAAGGTAACTTTTTGTCTTGCAGATGCTTCTTCCACTTGAACCTCTGCTACAGTTCTATTGGCTGAAGTTTCCATATAGGTCTGTTCATCTAAAATTTCCTGGAACTTTGTAATTTCATCCTTTAGCTGAGTTTCTCTTTGCTCTGCTTCTTCCATATCAAGAACAATTTGTTTTTTACTAGCTTCAATGCTCTGGATCTGACGTTCAATATCAGCTCCTTCTTCATGCAAGGTTTCAGCTACCTTTAAACTTTCCTCTTTTTGTGCAAGTGCTCTTTCGTAGTTTAATTTTGCAGTGTTTTGAGAAAGGGCTTTTTCAGAAATCTCACCCTGTAATTCTTTTAAATCATCTGTATGAAGTGCGATTGCAGTTTCTAATTCTTCCTGACGATTCTTTAACTCAGATACCTCTTTTTCCATATCTTGAATCTGAGTTTCCAACTGTTCAATCTCACGATTTCTACTTAAGAGATTTCCTTTATTCTTAAAGGAACCACCTGCCATAGAACCACCTGGAGATAAGTATTCACCCTCTAAGGTAACAATATGAAGAGAATAATTATTTCTTCTGGCCAAAGCAATGGCGTTATCAATATGGTCTACAACAACTACACGACCAACTAAATAAGCGATTACACCGTCATATTTACTGTCACATTCAATCAATTCATTGGCAAGACCAATCACGCCTTTATCATTTAAAACTTCTTTTTTCTTAAAATTACCTCTTCCATCTACCGCCGTTAAAGGCAAAAAGGTAGCTCTGCCAAAATGATTTTGCTTCAAATAAGAAATCATTTTCTTAGCAGTTTCTTCATCTTCCGTAACAATGTTTTGAATATTACCGCCAAGAGCAGTTTCAATGGCAGTTTCATATTTTTTATCTACATGAATTAAATCTGCAACAACTCCAAGAAGGCCTTTATTGCTTGACTTTTGGTCCATAACCTTCTTTATGGCATTTCCATATCCATCATATCGCTCTGCAATATTTTTTAAGGACTCTAAGCGTGACTGCTTCTGAGTTAACTCTTTTTGTTTGTTAAAAGAGGAAATATTTGCATCTTTTAGTTTATTTCTAAAGGAAACAACATCGGACTGCATAGAAGATTCTTTTTTCTTTAAATCCTCTAATTCCTTTGTTACATTATCAAACTCTTCCTTCGCCTTTGATTCTGCTATGGAATAGGCATCCTCTTCTGTTTTTCTTGCTAATAATCGTTGATTCAACTGAGCTTTTCTTATATTGGTCTGCTCAAACATGGTATTAAATTTTTGTTCTTCAGACTTAATGGTTGCCTTTTTATTCAAAAGGTCCATAATCTCTTTTTGATTAGTCTCAATACCACTATTACAACGATTAATTTCGTTTTCAATATTTTGGAAGTAATCTTTTGCCTTTTGTAGACGGGTAACTGCCTCTTCTAATAAGGCTTCTAATTCTTCCTTCTCTTTTACATATTTATCCTTTTCTTCAAGATGTTCTTCTTGTTCTGCTAAAATTGCACCACGGCGCATTTCAAGATTCTCATCCGAAGACTCTGCCATTTTAATCTGACCTTCTAATAATTGAATCTGAGTTTCAAGTTTCCCCTTTGCTAGGGTAGACTCATTTTGATTTTTGCGGATGGATTCAATTTTTTCGTCCATCCTTTCAATTTCTTCTTCTAAAGAGGCATAGGACGCCTTAATCTTTTCATTTTCTTCATTGGTCTCAGCCAATTGATTTTGAGCGACTGTTGCATTATCTGTAATCTCCTGAAGTTCCTTTGTTAAACGCTCAATCTCAATCAAAAACATATTGACATCTAAGGTCTTTAGTTCTTCTTTTTTCTTTAAGTACTCTTTTGCTGTCTGGGCCTGACGCTCTAATGGACCTACCTGACGCTCTAATTCACCTAAAATGTCATTGACACGAACTAAATTTTCCTGTTCCTGATCTAACTGCTTTTGCGCTGCAGCTTTTCTCTTTTTAGACTTAACAATACCAGCAGCTTCATCAAAGAGTTCACGTCTTTCTTCAGGTTTACCTGATAAAATACGTTCAATCTGTCCCTGTCCGATAATAGAATATCCTTCCTTACCAATACCAGTATCATAAAAAAGTTCATTCACATCCTTTAATCTACAAGGCGTTCCATTTAGTAAATACTCAGATTCACCAGAACGATATACTCTTCTTGCTACCGTTACTTCATCATATTCGATAGGTAGTAAATGGTCAGAATTATCCATAGTGATAGCAACATAAGAAAAACTTAAAGGCTTACGGTTTTCTGTACCAGCAAAAATAACATCCTGCATAGAAGCACCACGAAGCTGCTTTGCAGACTGTTCTCCAAGTACCCAACGAACCGCATCAGAAATGTTACTTTTTCCTGATCCGTTTGGTCCTACAATACCGGTAATTCCGTTATGAAATTCCAACACAATTTTATTTGCAAAGGACTTAAATCCGTGCAATTCTATACTCTTAAGATACATTCTTTACCTCTACCCTATTATTTATTCACAATATTAATTTTTTGCTCCATATGGAGTTTTAAGAGAGCCTGATAAGCAGCTTCCTGCTCAGCAGCTTTTTTAGAAGATCCTTTTCCTTCACCTAAGACTTCATCACCAACCAAGGCAACAACACCATATTCCTTTGCATGATCAGGACCATTTTCTGAAATAATTTGATAAGTAACTCCCTTAGAAAACTTTGCCTGAGTTACTTCCTGTAATGTAGTTTTACTATCATGAAATAGACGTTTATGTTCTATGTCCGTAAGTATAAATTCTAAGATAAAAGCCTTTGCCGGTTCAATACCACCATCTAAAAAAATAGCTCCAATCACCGCTTCTAAGGCATCAGATAAAATAGATTTTCTCTGTCTTCCACCTGTTCGTTCTTCACCATTGCCTAAATACACATATTTGTACAAATCAATTTCCTTGGTACAATAAGCTAAGGTTGGTTCACAAACTAAAGATGCACGAAGCTTTGATAAATCACCTTCTGAAAGATCTGTATAAGTATTAAATAAAAACTCACTAGATACTAATTCCAATACCGCATCACCTAAAAATTCCAACTTTTCATTATCAGAAAACTTCTTCATATGCTTTTCATTTGCATAAGAAGAATGGATAAGGGCATGTTTCAAAAGACTTTTATCTTGAAATTCATATTTAATTTTCTTTTCAAATTCACATAAATCTGCCAAAATTAAACTCTTTTCTTAACGTTCAAAAAAACCCTTGTACCAAGGGCTTTTTTGAAACAATCATTAAATTTTAATTCTAAATTAACCAACTGTTTTTTTAATAAGTTCTACTGCATCTCCTACAGTAACAATCTTCTCTGCATCGTCGGAATTTACTTCAATATCTAATTCCTCTTCTACTCCCATAATAATCTGAAATACATCTAAAGAATCAGCACCTAAATCATCAATAAAGGTAGTCTCCTTTGTAATTTCAGCTTCATCAACATTTAATACCTCTGCAATAATTTTCTTCAATGTTTCGAATTCCATCTTGATTCCTCCTATATACATTAATCTTCATCAGTATGTAAACTGTTCGATATCATTTCAGATAAGTTTTGCTCCTTAAACGCCACACACTGTTCAATAGCATTAGCTATTTCTTTTGATGTAGCAGAGCCATGAGTCTTTACTACCAAACCATTTAAGCCAAGCAATGGTGCTCCACCATATTCAGATGCATCAAAGGTTTTCAATGTTTTCTTTAATGCTGGTAAAGCTAAGGCTGCACCAATTTTTGAAATAATTGTGGACATCAACCCTTTTTTTATTACATGAATAAGGGTCCCAGCCAATCCTTCATATAGTTTTAATATAACATTACCTACAAAGGCTTCGCAAACAATTACATCTACATCACCCTTTGGAATATCTCTGGCCTCTACAGAGCCAACAAAATTAATATCATCACAAGCTTTTAAAAGTGGGAAGGTTTCTTTTACCAAAGCATTTCCCTTCTCTTCCTCAGCTCCAATATTTACAATAGCTACCTTGGGATTTTTTACGCCCATAACATGTTCCATATACATAGAACCCATACGGGCAAATTGAACCAAATGATCGCTTCTGGCATCCACATTAGCTCCACAATCTAAGATTAAAGAAACTCCTTTTTCTGTTGGAATCAAAGGTGCAAATGGCGCACGTTTAATTCCTTTAATGCGTCCTGCTACAAGTTGTCCACCAACTAAAAGGGCACCAGAATTACCTGAAGAGACAAAGGCATCACAAGTTTTAAGTTTCACCTGTTTTAGACCCACTACCATGGAAGAATTTTTTTTCTTCTTAATGGCTTCTACCGGATGTTCTGCAGTTTCAATTACTTCAGTAGTATGTATAATCTGTACGCGTTCCCTTGGATAAGTTCCACATTTTTCTAATTCATCTTTAATTGTAGCTTCATCACCTGTAAGTACAATTTCTATATTATTATTTCGATTCAGAGCATCAACTGCTCCCTTAATGATTTCATAAGGAGCATAGTCTCCGCCCATAGCATCGACGCAAACTCTTGTCACTTCACTCATAAAATGCCTCCTCAATAAATGACGTATATCCCATACGCCACTCTATGAAATATACTATATATTCGTCTATAAAGCAAGCAATTCAATAATAAAAAACCCTTAAAGAATAACATCTTTAAGGGTTTTATCACATATCAATAGGAGTTGTAAGATTAGTCCTGAGCAATAATCTCACGCTTGTTGTAAGAACCACAGTTCTTGCAAACTCTATGTGGCATCATAAGTTCACCACACTTAGAACATTTTACTAATGTCGGAGCGCTCATTTTCCAGTTTGCTCTTCTCTTATCTCTTCTTCCTTTTGAAGATTTGTTCTTAGGACAAATAGACATATTCTTTACACCTCCTTAAAGTCTTTGAAAACATCCTGAAATTGTTGCATTCTAGGATCCATAACAGAAGTATCACAATCACACTCTTCTATGTTTCGATTTTTACCACACACAGGGCAAATACCTTTGCAATCCTCTTTGCATAATACCTTTGCAGGCCAATTTACAAGGATTTCGTTAACAACCAAACAATCTACATCTAATGAATTCTCTTCGATGCAAATTACGCCTTCCTCTTCATCGCAAGTTATTATGTCGTTTGAAATAAAAAATTCCTCAGATATTTTCACAGGGATTTCAATTTCAACCTCTTCTAAGCATCGATCACAAGGACTTATAAAAGAAACCTTGGTACTTCCACTTACATATAACTTTTTACCTTCATCATTATAAAAGGTTAAAGTGAAAGGTTCGTCACTGGATTTCCTGTAGCTTGTACCTCCAATAGATACTGAGGTAACATCACAAGATACGGAAACATCCGTTGTTTCATTTTCTTTATCTAATAAAAAAGATAAATCTAACTTCATAAATGCCTCCAATCCGCAACAATCCAATTATAATGGCACACTGCGCCCTTGTCAACCAAAATTTAAAAAACTTTATTGATTATACAAGTGCTACTGTTTCTCTTGCAATTGCAAGTTCTTCATTTGTAGGTACACAGTAAACTTTCACCTTAGAATCACTAGCTGAAATCAACTTATCTTCTCCAGCTACCTTGTTTGCTTCATCATCTAACTTAAGACCAAGATATCCAAAATAGTTACATACCTTTTCACGAAGCCAACCTGTGTTCTCACCAATACCTGCAGTAAAGGCAATTACATCAACACCATTCATAGCTGCAATATAAGAACCTACATATTTTGCTACACGATAGCAGAACATTTCGATTGCAAGCTGAGCTCTTTCATTACCTTCATCTGAAGCTGCCTTTA
>JAIKXK010000037.1 GCA_024684155.1 Lachnospiraceae bacterium
ATTCTTAAAGATTTCGATGCATATAACAATGGATTTGATGCCTACAGAGGATATATCAAAGATCAGCTAGAAACAAACGATATTCAAAGTATTGTAAAGTGCTAAATTAATTCTACTGTTATAAATAAAAATAAGCCGTCAAAATTGACGGCTTATAAAATATTATTATTTATAACAGTAGAATTAATTTAGCACTTTACAATACTTTGAATATCGTTTGTTTCTAGCTGATCTTTGATATATCCTCTGTAGGCATCAAATCCATTGTTATATGCATCGAAATCTTTAAGAATTGCATCACGAATGAGTTCTCCCATTTCACCGAAATGAACGAACTCCATAACAAAACCACCTTATCCGCAAATTGCTAGATTATCTTCAAAAATCCCGGTTCTTTCTAAAACGTCTCGTACATCCTTAACTGGAATGATTTCAAATTTTTCTTTTACTTCATCCGCTACGTCGATTAAATCCTGCTCGTTTTCTACAGGAATAAAAGCAGTCTTAACACCGGCTCTTTGTGCTGCCATTAACTTTTCTGGAAGTCCTCCAATAGGTGAAACTACCCCTCGCAAAGAGACCTCTCCTGTCATTGCAATCTCAGGTGAAACAGCTTTTCCTGTAACAAGGGATGCAATAGCTGTTGTCATAGTAATTCCTGCCGATGGGCCGTCCTTTGGAACTGCTCCCTCTGGAACGTGAATATGAAGATCATTTTCTGCAAAAAGACTGGCCTTTTCCGGAAAGATGGATTTTACAAGACTGACTGCAATCTGAGCCGATTCCTTCATGACATCTCCAAGTTTGCCGGTAATAATGATCTGACCTTTTCCTTTGGTAAAGAGGGTTTCAATATATAAAATTTCTCCTCCAACAGAAGTCCATGCTAATCCTGTTACAACACCAGGATTTTGTTTCTTTGGAACCATCTCGTGGTGAACCGGTCTCATATCAAGTTCGGTACGAAGCTGATCTTTTGTAATCTCAATCTTTTTGCCATCGCCCTTTGCAATCATAACGGCAGCTCCACGGCATAAAGAATCGATTCTTTTTCGAAGGCCTCTCACCCCGGCTTCTCTTGTATAATCGGAAATAATGGTCTCTAAAATTTCATCTGTCACTTCTAATTTATCATCTTCGATTCCCATGGTCTCCATAGACTTTGGCAACAAATGGTTCTTTGCTATCTGTAATTTTTCAATAGGTGTATATCCTGTAAATGGAATCACTTCCATACGATTTAGTAGCGGCTGCGGAATGGTGTCCACACTATTTGCAGTACAAATAAATAACACATCCGATAAATCATAAGGCACATTCATATAGTGATCCGTAAAGGTATTATTCTGTTCTGGATCTAAGACTTCTAACAGTGCACTGGCTGGATCTCCATTATAGGAAGCTCCAATCTTATCAATCTCATCTAAAACCATGACTGGGTTTGAAACGCCACTTTTGTGAATGCCATCCATAATTCGACCTGCCATAGCTCCGATATAGGTTCTTCTATGACCACGGATATCTGCCTCGTCTCGAATACCACCAAGACTTACCCTTACATATTTTCGATTCAAGCTCTTTGCAATGCTTTTTCCAATACTGGTTTTACCGGTTCCCGGCGCACCAACAAAAAGTAAGATGGAACCAGACTGCTTTTTCTTTAAGTTCATAACAGCGATTTGCTGGATAACTCTTTTCTTTACCTTTTCAAGTCCGTAGTGATCTTCATTTAAAATCTGTTCTGCTTCATTTAAATCAATAAATTCACTCTCCATCTTGTCCCAGGAAAGACCAGTAACAAAATCTAAGTAATCATAAAGCATTCCGGTTTCAGGGCTGTTTTTTCCTTCCTGTTTCAAACGCTCTAAGACCTTTGTTGCTTCTTTTCTCGCTTCCTCGTTCATGTTAGAGTTTTTGATTTTATCTTCAAAGCGCTGAATATCCGATACATTTTCTGGATGCATATCGTCTAATTCTTTCTGAAGATATTCCATCTGCTTTTTAATGGCAGATTCTCTGTAAATGTCTTTATATTCCTGTTCCTGTGCTTCTGCTGCATCGGTGGTTACCTTTGCCACTTCCACATATTCCACGATTTCTTTTTCCATCATCTCAGAACGTTTCTTTGCACTGTCTTCTGCAAGAATACTATATTTATCCTCATTGGAATTTTTCATCCAATAAGACAAAGAGGCTGTCAGTTCACCCACGTTTTTCATGGCATCAATAAAGGCATCGATAAAACTTGAAAACTGAAATCTCGAAGACAAATCCTTTACCTCGTCTTTTAATCTTAAAAGACGAAGGGCATCCTCTTCTTCATCCAATGGTTCAGAATCATATCTGCGAGAAAGGGATACGTCAATACTTCCATCTGCATCAATATTTAATTCGTCAATATTTACTCTATGAGTTGCTTCCACTACCAAATATCCATCTGGACTGATTTCTGTAATGACACCAGAAACACCAATGGGATAATAGTTATCCTCACTTAATTCTTCTCTCTTTTGATAGTATTTATTCTGAATTAAAACAACTCGTTCGTCTTTTTGCGCCTTTCCCCCTGCCTTTTTAAACTCATCTATCTGGAAATAAATATTTCCGTTTGCAATTAATTGTCTGTTATATGTAGGTACGATTATCATAACTTCCTCCTATCTTGTTAGCACTCTTTATGATTGAGTGCTAGGTCGTGGTTAAAATAAAAACTCCTCTTCTCTTTCAAGGGAGTTTTTATTGTTTCCTATAATGTTTTGCATTATTATATTGCGCACTATTTATTTTGTCAATAGCGCTTCAACTTTTTCTTTCAAATACATATTCTTTCATTCTGTGAAAAGCCTCTTCTAATCGAGACTTAGGAGAAGCTAAATTTAGTCTGATATGGCATGGTCCCTCAAAGAGCCTTCCATCCTGCCAGCCCACGCCCACACGCCAGCCGGCTTTTAATACATCATCTAAACTCTTGCCGCTTTTCTTACAATACTCACTGCAATCTAAAAACATCATGTAGGTGCCTTCTGTCATTTCACAACTTACACCGTCAAAGGTTTTGTTAATGTACTCATAAGAAAAACGAGCGTTATCTTCTAACACCTCTAAAAGTTCTTTTAACCACTCATGGCCTTCTTTGCTATAGGCTCCCACTAAAGCATGCATGGATAAAACATTCATTTCATTGTAGTGCGTGTGCTCTCCATGTTTTGTAATGGCTTTTCTGAGACGCTCATTGTAGATGATGTGATAACTTCCAACAAGTCCTGCCAAATTAAAGGTCTTACTAGGTGCATAGGCTGCTACTACATGTTCCTTTGCCCAATCATTGACACACTGCGTCGGAATATGATTGTGTCCTTCAAACACTAAATCCGCCCATATCTCATCACTGAGGACCGTCACATTATTTTCTTCAAATACTGCCATGGCTTTTTCTAATTCTTCCAAGGTCCAAACACGTCCTGTTGGATTATGAGGGGAACAAAAAATCGCCGTCTTAATATGATAGGCCTTAATCTTTCGATCCATATCTTCATAGTCCATTCGCCACACACCATTTTCATCTAAAACAAGAGGGCTATAAACAGAGTGTCTTCCAAGACCTTCCACATCACTTTTAAATCCCACATAAACCGGACTGTGTAAGAGGATGTTATCTCCCGGTTCGGTAAGCACTTCTACTGCACTAGATAAGAATCCGTGAACACCATTTTCATATCCTATTTCCTCACGGCTAAGATTCTTATGATATCCACCAGATTTCCGCCAGTCGATAATGGACTGATAGTATTCATCAGAGTGATTAAAGTATCCAAACAAGGGATGCTTTGCACGTTCAATAATATTTCTTGTAATGGCAGGACAGGTGGCAAAGTTCATATCTGCTACCCACAAAGGGATAAAATCAAATCCCTCTTCCGGAGCTTCCGGTTCCATTCCCCACTTATGTTTTCCCACGGAATCATAAGCGGTGGCATCCATACCTTTTCTATCTATTATGCTTGTAAAATCATATTTCAACTTTTGTACCTCTTTCAACTAACTCGACGGCTTAGTCAACTTCTTGCTTCCTTCAATATCTTTTATACCACCATAAAAAGTGTTCCTATTCCTATCAGTATGCATCCTATGACAGACTTAAACGTAAACTGCTCATGCAAAAATATAAATGCTAATACTAAAGTGATTACAACACTTAATTTATCAATAGGAACAACCTTTGATGCATCTCCAATTTGAAGAGCTTTATAATAACAGAGCCACGAAGCTCCTGTAGCCAATCCGGAAAGAATTAAAAACAACCAGCTTTTTGAACTGATTTCTCCAATTCCTTTTTGGGTATTAGTTAAAAATACCATTCCCCATGACATAACAAGAACTACTGCTGTTCGAATTGCTGTTGCTAAATTTGAATTCACTCCGTCAATACCAATCTTTGCAAGGATAGATGTTAACGCAGCAAAAATAGATGACAGTATCGCAAATAATAACCACATATTTTTCTCCCCTTTTTCCATAAATAAAACTACTCTGCTTTTCATTATAACTTTCTTCTCAAGGCACTACAAATGCTTGATTTATTCTCGATACTATGTAAAATAAAATGACCTGGTAAATCCTAGTCATATAGTTTAATCGGAGTTATTTTAAATGAAAATTTTAGATAAAATAGAAAACCTGGACAAGATCATTCAAAGTGAAAATCTCACCATCCTTCAATTTGGATCAGAAGCTTGTGGACCATGTCACTCCATCACTTTTAAGATTGATGAATGGCTAAAGTATCATCCAAATGTAGTAAATCGCTACATTCCTATTGAAGAGTTTCAAAAAGTGGCAGCTCAGCACAATATATTTACAGCTCCTTCCACCATTCTTTTTTACGATGGGAAGGAAATTATAAAAAAAAGCGGCTACTACAGCTTAGAAGAAATCTTTATAGAAGCTGAAAGAATATTAGAGATTATATCTTTTTCGTAAGCCAGTTGTGTGATTCCATTTCATTCAACCAATAAGAATTCAGTGGTGTATATAATCCAAATAATAAAAGCATAACAGAATCATCAATTTCTCTTAAAGAGTATCTTTCCTTATAGGTTCTGTCAATTTCTTCAAATACACACTTTACGTAAGAAAAACAAGCATCCAGGTATTTATCTATATCTTCTATTTTATGGGGAATCTGCTCCTGCAATTCCTCTAGTCTGTAATTTAAAAAAGGCGTTGCCTCGGCCTGCTGCCCTTCTAAAAAATCTGTCATCCCATCAAGAATAAGATCATAGGCCTTTAGTTCTTTTTGCAATGCCATGGCATTTTCTTTACTAGGAGAATTTGACTTATAGTATTTAAAGTTCTCTTCCAATGCTTTCAAACATGAATAAAAGTCTTCCTTGGCTTCATCCCAGGAAGCATATACGATGGTTGAATTTTCACTGATTTCACACTTCTCTAGATAGACATCTACTAACTCTTCAACTTCTTTTGTAGTATCCATATGGTTTTGTTCTTTTAACTTCAGTTTCTTATATATTTTTTTATCCATAAAGTTCTTCTTTCAAAACTAATTTATGTATTCTTTCAATTGTTCGAAATCCTCTTTTGTCATAATCGTATCGGAGTAAAACTAATCCCTTCCCCGTAATATGATTTCTGTTTTGTCTTTGGTTTGTAATAATACCATACAACGTCTCCTCCCATCATATAACTGATTAAAGCTATAAACAATTATAATTTGCTTTGATCGGTCTATGAATAAACTATGAGTATAAAAATAACCACTATCTCTTTATGAAATAGTGGTTTTATAATATTTAAATACTCTTTCTTATCTTCTCAATCAACGTTATATCCGCCGGTAGCCAATCCACAGAATCTAACTTTTCTTTTGTAAGCCATTTTGCTGCTTCATGCTCACGAAGTACTAAGTCTCCTGATACCACTTCTGCCCAAAAACAGTCCATAGAAAGATGAAATGTCGGATAATCATACTCGATCGTATCAATTAAATCTCCTACATTTATTTCTGTATCTAATTCTTCTTTAATTTCTCGTGTCAAAGCTTCTTCCGGAGTTTCACCTTCTTCAATCTTTCCACCAGGGAATTCCCATCCATCTTTGAATTCGCCATATCCTCTCTGGGTGGCAAAGATTATTGGTTCACCATTTTCATTTACAGCTTTTATTATCGCTGCTACTACTCGTATTGTTTTCATTCAAGTCCTCTATTCATTTACAATATA
>JAIKXK010000102.1 GCA_024684155.1 Lachnospiraceae bacterium
TACATATCTACAATCTATTATTAATATCATTCTTCGCTTACCTAAGTACAAATTCCCAAACACATCATCATAAAAAGCAAAAAGGTCCCTAGTACTGGCTTTTACCCGTTACTTGGAACCTCCTTTCAATATAGATATTTGAGCTTATATTTTATTCATTGCATACACTGGCAATTTCCTGAGCTATCCTTCCAATAACAGATACACAAACTGAATTTCCAGCTTGTTTATATAATCTAGAATCACTCTGTTTATCTGGCAACTTATAATTTGATGGGAACCCTTGTGTATTAAAACATTCCCTCGGGGTCATTTTTCTAATACCAAACTTTGTTTTTATTAAACATACGTTATGACCGCCCTCTCCTTGGTTAGCTGTCAATGTAGGAACAACGCCAGATTGATTCTTCCTTACATACTTTCTTCTCCATTGATAAATAGCTGGATTCATTGGATCATCATCCTTCATAGCCTCAACAAGAGCGTCATAAATTTCCCCTTTATATTTTCCAGGTGTATAGTAATATTTCTCATCTACTTTAGAATCAAAATCAATAATGTCTTTAACTGATGTTGTTAATGGTATAGAAAGTGGCCAATGGAATCTTTCATAATCACTTTCATCCCTAAATGCAACGATATATATTCTCTCTCTATTTTGCGCTACATTTCCATAATTCATAGCATTAAGTACTTGATACGTGTATTTGTATCCTAAAATATCTAATTGCTCACAAATCACTCTAAAAGTGTTTCCATTATCATGCCCAACTAGATTCTTAACATTTTCAAAAAAGGCAATTCTAGGTCGTTTATCTTCAAGTATTCTTGTTAATTCAAAAAAAAGTTCACCTCTTCCTTTTTCATCATCAAACCCTTTCCGATACCCAGCTATCGAAAAAGCCTGGCACGGAAATCCTGCCAGCATGACATCAAAATCCGGAATTTCACTACTTTTTACTTCATGAATATCTCTTACATCAACTTTTATATCGTAATTAAGTTCAAATGTCTCTGCTGGATAAGAATCAAACTCATTTGCATATACGGTTTGAAAGCATTTCGTGTTTTGAAAACCATAATCTATTCCACCTACTCCAGCAAAAAAAGACGCACATTTTAACATCTTGACATGTCTCATTTTCATGTAAAATACCATGTTGAATTATACCAAAAATCGCGGCGCGCCGCAATCTAATTTTTTTATGCCAAATTACAAGAAAAGACTTATTATAATTGTTACGCTCTTTGTATATAACCTTTTGGAGGATTATACTCATCAATCCAAATAAACTCTAGGTGTACATCCTGAGAATCCTTATACTTTAATAAGCGAAGACCATTTATATTTAATTCAATTAGTCTTTGGGATGTTAGCGGTTCATACTCACCAAGTTGAAAAACACCTCTGAGTATCCATTCACCTAGATAAGACTGTTTTTCCGCAGATTCTATAGCTTTTCCAAAATCTTGCGTAATATATGCAGGCATTGCATCTCCTGATGGATCAAATACCAAATTAAATATTCTTTGTTCTTTAGGCAGTTTCAATTTTGATGTTCCTGTAATCAACTCTCCATAACCTGGCCCAAAAAAATTAGGATGTTCACGATGAAATTGTGCAGAATCTGGAATCGGAATATACATCTCATCCATTGGTCGATATAACACCTTCGTAACATCACATTTTAATTCTTGATTTCCTATTGAATTAGCAATCCCAACAATATAATTTCTTAATCTTGTTTTCATTGCCTTTTCTGTTGACGACGAAGCCGACTCTAATAGAAATGTTGTCAATCCATCTCTTAACTCATTTAGTTTTCCTAAATCCACCTGTTCAACATAATTTTCATATATTCTATTTATTCTCTGTATTCTTTGTTCCTTTCCCATCTTAGAACCAGTTCCATAAAAACTATTAAATCCAGAATACAATTCAGTATCCCCATCTTTATTCCATATAGTCCAACAAACAGATTCCTCTATTTTTTTCTGAGGTAACAAACTCACACGGTAATCAAAAGAATTATTGACTGCAGGATCGGAATTACTATCATTAAGCTCCGGATACACCATATCTGCAATTTTTTCAAAAATAGCATAGGCATCCTTTGCATATTTTACTTTCCATTCATCACATATAATATCTCTATTAGTAAAGTTCATATGTAACTGACTATCTGCAGACGTATATTTATAAGTATGATTTCCATCTGTAAAAAAGAAATTTGTAGGATTATTCTTTCCTGTACATCCAAGCACCTGAATGTTATCCATATCAATTTTGTCATATGATGTTTCTCCTACAAATATCTTCGGCTCCTCATCATTTTTATCAGACGGCATCAACACATGATATACTGAATGGACATCAATATCATGTATATCAATGCGAAATCCTCTTATATTTGCATACGATGAATCAATACGCTCATTCCTAATTTGGGCTATTTTATTAGCCAATTCTAGATATAAGTCTTGATTTATCGAATCTATTTCTTCCTTACTTTCAACATTTCCGGCATTACTCTTAATCTGATCTATCAAATCCGCCCATTCATCATGTTTTGCTTTAAACTGTGCAACTTTTTGATCTCCTGACGAAATACCAAAAGTCTTTATTCCGACCAAATATTTTTTTCCCTCATGTTCTACCGATACATCATATGAAGTATTGCCTATATCTTCTGCAGCAGCATTAAATGCCCTCTGAAAAGCTGTTTCTTGAAACTTCGAATTAATAATTGGTGCTACCTTTTGATCAATATCAGAAGCCTTCTGCGCAAACATATCTGTTAAACTAGAAAAAGCAAGAATTAATCGCTTATATTCATTTTTCCCAGTTTGTGGCAAGTTTTCCCACATATAATCCTCTCCTTTACTGTACTATCTATAATTCAAATAGTTTTCCCTGCTCTATTACCTTATATTTTGCTTTTGTTTCTCTTAATTCTTTTTCAATCGCAAAGAAAATTTTTTCAACATCTTCATCTGAATATTGATAGTTAGATTTATTTGCGCAATTACCCAATAATCTAATCTGTTCTATAATTCTATTCGTCCTTTTCTCTGCTACTCTCTTAAATCTATCTGTTTTTTCTCGTTCAGTTGCCATACCTTTTTCTCCTTTGACTCAGAGTTACTATGACTCTTATATAATACCATAACTACACTTCATTTTGTACAGATTTCAAATATTCCGGCAATATTATGCATATATTGTCGTATTGCTCTAAAAAAAAGAATCCCTTACCTGGATTCTCTCTTTTAATAAGCCATCAATCCTCCACCTTTTTTATCCTTGGTGTTGTTGCCGTCTTCCTCTCTAGCCATGGTAATGTCGCATTTATCAGCACACAGAACTCAATCAAAACAATGATTAAAAGTATTATTCCCTTAATAATAAACCTTACAATATTGTTTCCTATATGATCTGCTGGTGCCCAAAACATTCCCGTCAACATAATTACACTTGCTACCCCTGGCGCTAACGCTATTATTGGAACATATGATAATAAGATATACACTACAAAGAATGCAGCCACTACTCCATATGCTCCTGCTGTTCCTATGATAGGTGACAACTTCTGATGAACCGGAATACACCAAACAATAGCTGGAATTATATTTATCAACGGGAACTTAAAGTTCTTGTCATATTTACTTGTTTTTGTTTCTTCAACGATATATCTTGCCATAATTATTCCTCCGGATATATTGTACCATACATATCGTGATTTACCTCAGCAGTATAATAATGACTGATGGTATTCGGGGCATTATAAAGTGCAGTTGTCAAATAAGACTTGATATTTGAAACCTTTGTAGTGTTTTTCTTCATGCATCCGATAACGTATTCCAAATGCGAAGAATTTAGTTTCAAGAATTTACTCTTTACCAGATTGTACGGATATTCCTCCCCTGCAATACGGATAGTCTTTCTCGGAACACATACCACATCACAAATCAACTGATATAGTTCATCATACATATCCCTTTCAGACCACTTTTTATTACTCATCATTATGTCGTAATCAATGTTTTCTCGAATAAGCTCCATGTATGCTGTGGTTTCATCCATCTGATCCATCCTCGTGATGCGGATAGGGTTATCCACACGCTCACCGGATAGAATGATATGATTAGTATCACTAGAATTAGTATTATTAAATTCATTATTATTCGGGTCTGATTTTTGTACTACCCCCTGTACAGATTCCTGACTGGTACCGGTACTACAATCTGACTGGTCATCTTCCTTTACCGGTCTAATATCTGTACCAGTAAAAATATTAGACTGGTCCTGTTCCTCCGGTTCATTTTCTTTACCAGTATAATTTTTAGACCGGTCTAATACTTCTTCATCCTCCCCAGATACAAAATTCTTCACATAGATAATATTAGCAAGTCCATTTCTTTGCTCAATATCAACAAGTCCGATAGCCTGAAGTTCCTTAAGTAAACCCACAGCAGTCATCTTGCTACAATTAAGATCTTCCATGATACTTTTAAGGGAATACTTTATATAAACTCTATTTTGATCATCGAACCAACCACTACGCACAGATAATGACATACGATCTAACATTAAACCATACAGAAGCTTCGAATTATTGGATATATCCTTAAACCTATTATCTGTTATCAAAGCCTTTGGCAGGCGGTAGAACGTAAACTGTTCCGCCTCCTGCCCATAATAAAATTCCAGCTTAAGCCTTTCCATTAACGCGGTTCCCCTTTCTCCTTCCATTCATCAAGGAGACTTACGATAAGTTCCTCAATATCCTCATTGCTCATATCCGGGGTAAAATAGTTATCCAGCTTCTTCTGGTTAAATACTACCTTACGTGGTTTTGGCTTCTTCTCAGACAGATAATCCTTTAAGAAATCTGCGTTAAGATAACCTTTACGGGATGCTTCCTTTATCCTTGCACTCTGCTCTTGACTAAGCGATACCCCCATATCCGAGATTACTTCATAAACGATTTTCTGCTGTTCCTGCGGAATGAACGAAAGATCTACGCCCTGACGAAGCCCCAGCTTCTTTTCATCCACCATAGTAAGCAGTTTTTCGTCCAGGCTAGCGATGCAAATCAGACGTTGAATAGTCTTCATGCTTTCTCCAGCATGCTCACTCATCTCCTGTAAAGAGTTTCCCTGGGCTTTTCCCTGATGCTTCATAGCATCATACTTCATCTGATATGCCTTCGCCCTCTCGCTAATAAGTATGTCTTCTCTCTGAATATTGGCATCTACCATGATTACGACAGCTTCATCATTATCACAATCACGAACAATAACAGGCATAGTATCCTTACCTGCAAGCTCAGATGCATGCTTTCTTCTATGACCGGATATTAATTCATATCCCCCTTCTGCTCTCGGTCTTGCTATAGCTGGAACCAACACGCCATATTCCTTTACACTCTCCACCATCTCTTCCATATTTTCATCATCTACGACACGAAAAGGATGGTTTTCAAATGTATGTAATTCTGACAAAGGAATCTCAATAATCTGTCCATCAACTGGTTTTGCTTCTGCTGTAGCTTCACCATCATTTTCCGAAGAAAACATATCATCAAAGCTCTGTAACTTAATTCTTTGTGAAATTCCCTTACTGCTCATTAGTCAAAACCTCCTCTACTATCTTTTCATATGCTGCTGCAACTTTGCCTTTACCATCATATTTATAAATACTTACTCCTTCAGCTGATGCTTCTGCTGCTCTAACTGAGAGCGGGATTACATCGTTGAATATATGAATACTGCTTCCATAATGTTCATACAGTACTTCCGTAATCTCCTTGGCATAAATAGTTCTATAATCTACCATCGTTATCAGGATCCCCATAATATGAAGATTTGGATTCATCTTACGTTTCACGCGACTGATAGTCTTTAGCAACTGCTCTAAGCCCTTTATAGGAAGATACGCTGCTTGTACAGGAATAATAACTTCGTCTGCTGCAACAAGAGCATTTAAGGTAAGCTGTCCTAAATTCGGTGAACAATCGACAAGAATATAATCATAGTCATCTCTTATGGTTTCAATATACTCACGAAGTGTAGTTTCAGAACTCATAATACCCACTAATGAAGTTTCTACACCGGACAACTCAATATTTGCCGGCATGAGATCAATGCCTTCCTCATGATGAAGAATACCTGCTTTTAAATCGAAGTCATCTTCATTCAATACCCACTCCATCACATTTGCTAATGTAACCTCCAGCTTATCCGGTTCAGGATATCCAAGTGCTTCCGTAAGAGAACCCTGAGGATCGTTATCAATAACAAGCACTCTCTTTCCCTTATTTGCTAATCCTATACCAAGATTTACTACAGACGTACTCTTGGCAACTCCTCCTTTTTGATTTGCACAAATAATCACTTTACACATCTCGATAAACTCTCCTTTCTAAAAACTTATCCTTTTTTCTATTTCTGCCCTTGTTCTTTTTATCTTCGTTTTCTTTAAAGGCCTCCAATATTTCCAACATAGTACGGATTGGTGTAAACAGTTCCTCGTCCATCTCTGAGGCATCTTCTAATCGCTCCAATTCTCCAAGAATCCCATTCAGTTCCTTTCGAAAATTCACTAGCATCATAGGATTTCCCTTCGCTGAAACCTTGTTATGCAATACAGAGTCAAGAACATATTCCTGCTTTGTTGTATATCCAAGCAATTTCCATCTCTTATCAAGTTCCACCCTTTCAGCAGGGGAGCAACGGTAAGCAATCGTTTCACTCCGTAGCCTTCCTTTTGGATCAAGATTCTTCGCTGACATCAAATCCCTCCTTCCACTCTTCATCAAGAGCCTCTGCCATATCGTCCTGAATAGATGGCATCATATGAGCGTAACGGTAAGTAATTTCTGTACTCTCATGACCTACACGATTACCAATAGCCACTGCTGAGAACCCCATATCTATAAGAAGTGAGACATGACTATGACGTAGATCATGTAAACGAATACGCTTTACTCCACTCGCCTTTACTCCTCTATCCATCTCATGATGCAGATAAGACTTTGAAATCACAAAAATCCTATCATCCGGCTCGATTCCATAAATACTATCAAGAAAATCTTTCATCTCTAGTGCGACATTCTCCGGCATGGTTATAACGCGCACACTTTTGGGTGTTTTAGGTTTTGTAATAACATCCCTTCCGCTAATTCTTTGATATGACTTTGTAATAAAAAGCTTATTCTTATCAAAGTCAAAATCAGCGGGTGTCAATGCCATTAATTCTCCAATTCGGAGTCCACACCAATACAAAATCTCAAATGCCATATATGAGTATGTTTTGTTTGCCACTTCCGGAATGAAACGCATATACTCTTCCTTTGTCCAAAAAAGCATCTCATCCGCATGGTGCTGACCGAGCGGTCCTGCAATCACTGCCGGATTCTTTGGAAGCTCATAATACTTAACTGCATGATTGAAGATTGCTGAAAGCTCTGCCTGCATTTTACGAAGATAGGTTCCCTTAAAATTTTCTCCGTCCTTGGATTCCATTTCTCGCATCTCATTCTGCCATGCGATCACATCTCTTGGTGTGATATCTCGCATCACCATATCTTTAAAATAAGGAAGAATCTTCTTTTCAATCACCCAGACTTTTGACTGCCACGTATTCTCTCTAACTTTAGGTTTCACATCCGCTTCGTAACGTTTGTAAAAATCTCCAAAAGTCATATCAAGGCTACTTGCCTTTTCCAATGAAAAGTGTCTCTCCCAGTCCTGTGCTTCCTTTTTTGTATCAAAACCTCGTTTTAGTTTTCTCTGCTGCTTACCTGTCCAATCGGTATAATACAATGAGACATACCAGCTACCTCTCTTCTTGTCCTTATAAACTGCCATCTTCGTCCTCCTTTTCTAATGAATCAACACCGTAAAATCTTTCTTCGAAATACTTTCTGCTGACTCTTCCCGGGATTACCATGTAGCCCTGATCAGAAAGTTCCTTATTCAAATCACGCACGATGGCATATGACTTGGACTCGGAAACACTCAATACCTTGCATATCTCTTTAACAGAAATAAAAGTTTTGCATTCAAACATATCTTTTACCCTCCGATTACATATCATTTTCTGTTACGTAATACATTTGGGTTGAAAAAAACCCCATTACTAAACGAGAGCAAAAAAGTTTGAAATTTTTACAAATTGTGGAAAATAAAAGATGAAAAACAGATTTGGACACTATTCTGGAATAATTCCAATACAGTTTTTTTTGAGAAAAATCGTATCATAATAGTATCACGACACAAAAAAGGCCTGAAA
>JAIKXK010000108.1 GCA_024684155.1 Lachnospiraceae bacterium
TAACCGTAGAGTTCTTTGTGTAAATTCCATGTGCGCTAGACTTTGTTACAATGTTGTTATTTAAATAAGTTACTGCGGAATTATATACATAGATACCATTTGTTTTACTGCTTGCAATGGTATTATTTTTAATCTTTGTAGCACTGGCATTTTTAACAATAATTCCACCCGTTTTCGTAAGGGTATTATTGCTGATATTTTGAACAAAGGCAGAAGATAAAACTTCGATTCCTTTCTTTCCACCCTTAATACTATTATTTGCGATAGAAGTTACATTAGAACCTCCTCTTGCAACAATATTATTTTCAGAATTGCTATCAAAGGTACAATAGGTAACACTACCGGTACTTCCTGGGTTTCCAATATAAAAACCAACTACATTTTTTGTAAACTTACAATTTTTAAAGGTACATGTTGCACCTAAAGTAATGTGTACACCATTTTGCTGGCGATTAAACTCTGAATTTTCAACTGTAATTTTTGAATAATTATCTGCATAAAGTCCAGATAAGGTATTTCGATAGGATTTTACTGCTCCTGTAATATTTACGACACAAATCTTAGTAGTATCTGAAGTTGTAACTGAAATTCCGGATCCCTTGTTATCTTTAATTACATTTCCGGTTCCTGTTACATAAAGATTTGCTCCATCACTAACGGTCACTCCGTTTAAGGTACTTGAGGAGATGGTATTATTTGACTGCATGATTACAGTACCTTCTCTGTTTCCTACACCCTGGTGTCCACTTTTTGCAATATTATTATCACTTAAAACCGCAGTAGCTCCACTAAAGACAGAAACACCACATTCTTCATTATATTTAATTGTATTTCCTGAGATATCTGCATAAGCTCCATCTGTAACACCAACCCCGTGGCCAATGGCTCCGTCTGTACCAGCTTTTGGATTTTGGCCATTGGATGTAATAGAGTTTCCATTTAAATAAAGTTTTACTCCTGATGCATTGGCAGATACACCACTGTAATCATTTTTATAAAACTTATTTCCAGCATTGTTGTTTGCATAAACTTCTGCAGAACCTAGCGCACGAAGTCCATAGTTATGGTTTCCGTGAACCTCAGAAGTGGTAATCGTTAAACTTCCATCTCGAACAAACACGCCAGTCTGGGTGTTATCGTAAAAGTTACAGTTGGTCATAGTTACAGAACTAGACTTCATATAGATTCCGTTTTCAACAGCTTCTGCTGAATTTACTCCACTAATCGTAACTCCAGTACTGTTATACACCTGAAGGTTATTTGAATTTGCATTTTTAAATGTAATATCTGATATCGTAGCGGTCGTAGTATTTTTTAAGTTTAATAAAGTAGAACTGACTCCAGCTCCTTTCCACACCCCACCAGAAAGAGTAAGGTTTGTTAATCCAGAAGCAGAGCAATAAATTCCTTTTTCACTAGCAAAATTTAAGGTTGTGTCAGAAGAACAGATTAATTGAACATTTGATGTTTCAATGGGCACATTCGACTCAATATTATAGCTTCCACCTTCCACATAAATAGAAATAACACCGTCATTATTTACATCTCCTGCACTAATTGCATTTCGAATGTTATCGGCTATGTTTGTGTTTTGATGTTTTGTTCCAATCACACAATCATAACCATCTGCTTTTGCTTCTGTGGAAGAAGTGGCCAACGCCGCTCCCATTGCAATAAACAAAAACATTGCAAAGGCTTGTTTTTTTCGCTTTGCAATTGCTTTAAAAATGTAACTAAACATATACTTAATACTCCTCAAAAAATTAATTTTTTCTTGGTGGCGAAGCACTTGCCAGTGCCATTTCGCCGCTTCTATTTTATTCCCGCTAGTTGACGAAATATTTACGCGATAACTAGCAAGAGTTTCTTGCATTCCAACAGCTTTTACACTGCTATCACGAAGTACATTTAACCATGCAGCATAATCTTCATGGCGAATATTTGGCATCATAAGATGCTCTGTAGGAATTACGCTTCGATCTGCCAAAACAGTCAAGCACGGAATGTAATTATCCATTAATAGTGTTTCGTACTCTGCTGTTACAGGTACTTTACGAAATCTTCCTGTGAAAATTCCATTTTCGTCTATAATACGACATTGCGTAAAGCAAAAAGCCGCTTCCGTATCTTTCAAGTAACGAAGCTGCTTTTCTAGTTTTTCTTCATCCCATAAATCGTCACTGTCTAAAAAAGCAATGTATCTTCCTTTTGCCTCTTTTAAGCCTCGATTTCTAGTCTCTGTAATACCCGAGTTTTTTTCATTTTGAAGCAGATGGAACTTCCTTTTTTCATCCGAAGAAAGGGAATCAATAAATTCCTTTACCAATTCAAAACTTCCATCTGTAGAACCGTCATCTACAATGATCATTTCCCATTCTTTATAAGTCTGGGAAAGAACAGATTTTATGGTTTCTTCAATATAGGCTTTTGCATTATATAACGGAGTTATTATGCTTACCAAATTATCTTCTAACATAAAACTATCTCATCTTTTTATT
>JAIKXK010000118.1 GCA_024684155.1 Lachnospiraceae bacterium
AGAAGAATTGGGTGAAAAGTATATTTAAAACTATAGGGGGAGTATATGAGTTTAGTTAAGACTAATGATAATTGCATTGGCTGCAACCGTTGTATTCGTGCCTGCAGTTGTATGGGAGCAAATATTGCCGTTGAAAAAGACAGGGGAAATATCATCGATGTTGATCCCGTAAAGTGTATTGCATGTGGCGCATGTATCGATGTTTGTGAGCATGACGCCAGAGAATTTGAAGATGATGTAGAAAGATTTTTTGCTGACTTACAGAAGGGCGAAAAGATTTCGGTGTTGGTAGCGCCAGCATTTTTGGCAAACTATCCTAACGACTACGAGAAGTATTTGGGTATGTTAAAAAAACTTGGAGTAAATCGTTTTATTAGCGTATCTTTTGGTGCAGATATTACCACCTGGGGCTACATCAAATACATTACCGAGCGAAAATTCTATGGTGGAATTTCTCAGCCTTGTCCTGCAGTGGTTGGATATATTGAACGTTACACACCGGAACTTTTGCCAAAGCTTATGCCGGTGCAATCGCCTATGATGTGCGCAGCGATTTATGTGAAAAAGTACATGAAGTTTGCGGACAAGCTGGCATTTGTTAGTCCATGCGTGGCAAAGAAAAATGAAATCGATGATCCAAATAACCATGGATATATTTCTTACAATCTTACCTTTTCTCATTTAGTAGCTTACTTAAAGGAGCATCCGGTAAGTGGTTACACACCTTATACCGATGAGATTGAATATGGCCTTGGTTCCATTTATCCAATGCCAGGCGGTTTGAAAGAAAATGTATATTGGCTTTTGGGCGAGGACGCTTTGGTTCGTCAGATGGAAGGTGAGCATCATATGTATGAGTACCTTCAGCGAAACAAGGATTTAATTAAAAATGGAAAGACTCCATATCTTTTTGTGGATGCCCTTAGCTGCACCAACGGATGTCTTTACGGACCGGGAACCGAGTCCCGCGCATCCTTGGATGAAAATGTTTTTGTTTCCATTCAAAAGATAAAGGCAGATTCGAAAAACGAGTCAAAGAAATCTGCATGGGGCAGAAATATTCCGCCGGAAAAAAGAATTGCTGCACTAAACAAACAGTTTGAGTTCTTAGATTTAAACGATTTTGTTCGTAAGTACACGGATCGAAGTGCTGAATGTGAATATTTGATTCCAACTTCGGCTCAGCTTGAAAATATTTATGAACAGATGAATAAGGATACAGAAGAAAAACGTACCATTGACTGCGGATGCTGTGGATATGAATCCTGCTATGATATGGCAGTAGCAATTCACAATGGTTACAACCACATTCATAACTGCGTTCACTACATCAAGGATCGTGCTTATGAGGAAAAAGATCGTGCAGTAGAATTATCAGAACAGGTTCAGGCAGCTCAGGAAGAGATGCGGGAAAAGAAAGTTTCTTTAGGAGAAGGCATTAGCGAAAACTTCCATTCTTTGATGGATTCCATTAAAAATATTGAAACTACCAGTGAGGATAATGCAAATCAGACAAGCCAGATTACATCTGCCATGACAGAGGTAGAGGAGTTTGCAGCAGAGATGAAGAAGGTGCTTTCTGTCATTGAAGAAGATTTGGAAAAATTAAGTGATAATAACTCTGACGTAATTGCAATTTCATCAAAAACCAACCTTTTGGCATTGAACGCATCCATTGAAGCGGCTCGTGCAGGGGAAGCAGGAAAAGGCTTTGCGGTAGTTGCAGATGAGATAAAGACCCTGGCAGAAAATTCAAAATCTACAGCAGATGATAGTAACCAGAATAATAATGATATCAAAGCGACCGTAGATGAGTTGCTAGAAGAGTCTGGAAAACTGGAAGAAATTGTAAACCGCGTCAATGATATGGCAAAGAGTCTGTCAGCATCTTCAGAAAGGACTACAGAATCCATCAGTGAGATGTGGAACATTACAGAAAATGTTGAGAATTCTCTAAAGCAAATTCTCGAGGACTAAACTACTAAAAAATATATAGAAAGATAACTTCTTATATATAAA
>JAIKXK010000133.1 GCA_024684155.1 Lachnospiraceae bacterium
TGAGACTCCTGTGTAATCAACAAATCTTCTTCTGCTAACTTAATAGATGCATCTACATCAGGAAGGGTAATAAATCCATCCTTCTGCAATGAAGCATAAGCTTCGTTTCCATCTAATGAAGCTAGACCTTCCTGAATTCCCTTTAAGAACTTACCATATTTTGGACCAACAGTACGAAGCTGTGGTTTGAAGGAATATGTTGTTGCCTGTGATACATCATTAGAGAATTCTGCGTGTTTTACATTTAACTCATCTTCGATAATTTCAACATAATATTCAGGCAAAGTACTTTCTGCTTTGATATACATATTTCCAATTGGCTGGCGATTCTTAATGTTTGCAGAATTTCTGCAAGCACGACCAAATACAACAATCTTTAAGAGCTCTACCATGTTCTTTTCAAGTTCAGAATCAATCCACTCTTCCTTTACTTCTGGGAAATCGCAAAGATGAATAGACTCTGGCGCGGTCGTATCTAATGAGCGAACCATGTTCTGATAGATTTCTTCTGTCATAAATGGAATCATAGGTGCTGCAGCCTTAGAAATAGTAACAAGACAGGTGTAAAGTGTCATATAGGCATTAATCTTATCCTGTTCCATTCCCTTTGCCCAGAAACGTTCACGGCTACGACGTACATACCAGTTTGATAAATCATCAACAAAAGAATCCAAGGCTCTTGCTGCTTCTGGAATCTGGTATGAACCAAGACGATTATCCACTTCCTTTACTGTACTATTCAAACGGGAAAGTGCCCACTTATCCATAACAGATAACTTGTCATAATCAAGTGTGTACTTTGTAGCGTCAAATTCATCAATATTTGCATAGAGGATAAAGAATGCATAGGTATTCCATAACGTACCCATGAACTTTCTTTGTCCTTCCTGAACTGCCTTTCCGTGGAAACGGTTAGGAAGCCAAGGTGCAGAGTTAATATAGAAATACCAACGGATTGCATCAGCGCCATAAGTCTCAAGTGCATCGAATGGATCCACTGCATTTCCCTTTGACTTAGACATCTTCTGTCCGTTCTCATCCTGAACATGTCCTAGAACAATAACGTTTTCATAAGGAGCCTTGTTAAATAACAAGGTAGATTCTGCCATTAATGAATAGAACCATCCACGAGTCTGATCTACTGCTTCTGAAATAAACTTTGCAGGGAACTGCTGTTCAAACTTATCCTTGTTTTCAAATGGATAGTGATGCTGGGCAAAAGGCATTGCTCCAGAGTCGAACCAGCAGTCAATAACTTCTGGTACTCTTCTCATGGTCTTACCACAGTCAGGACAAGTAAAGGTTACTTCATCAATATAAGGTCTGTGAAGCTCTACCTTTGCATTCTGGGGATTTCCACTGCGCTCTGCCAGTTCTGCACGAGAGCCAATTGCTTCTCTATGTCCGCAATCTTCACATTCCCAAATATTAAGTGGTGTACCCCAATAACGGTTTCTTGAAATACCCCAGTCCTGGATATTTTCAAGCCAGTCACCAAAACGTCCCTTACCAATAGATTCCGGAATCCAGTTTACGGTGTTGTTATTTCGAATTAAGTCCTCTTTTACTTCTGTCATCTTGATAAACCAGGATTCTCTAGCGTAATAAATAAGTGGAGTATCACATCTCCAGCAATGAGGATAATCATGTTCAAACTTAGGAGCTGCGAATAAAAGTCCTCTTTTATCAAGTTCTACTAAAACTTCAGGATCCGCAGATTTTACTCCCTTATCCATTTCAGCCTGAGTAGGTTTTGCTCTCATGCCACCGAAAGGAGTTTCATCTAACATTTCACCCTTTTCGTTTACCATCTGAACAAATGGAAGATCATAGTTTCTTCCAACATTAGCATCGTCTTCACCAAAAGCAGGCGCAATGTGAACGATACCAGTACCATCTGCCATAGTTACATATTCATCACAGGTAACAAAGAAACCTTTTTTATGCTGTTTGTCTGCTCTTACCTTTGCACAGTCATAAAGTGGTTCAAACTCTTTGTATTCCAAATCCTTACCTGTGTACGACTCTAATACTTCATATGCTTTTTTGTCGCTATCTTCTTCAACTAAAGAAGATAAAACATTATCAGCCAATGCCTTTGCCAGATAGTAAGTATAACCATCAGCTGCCTTAACCTTTACATAAGTCTCATGAGGGTTTACGCAAAGAGCAACGTTCGATGGCAATGTCCAAGGTGTAGTGGTCCATGCTAAAAAGTAAGCATCTTCTCCAGATACCTTAAAACGGACAATGGCAGAACGTTCTTTTAATGTCTTATATCCCTGTGCAACTTCCTGAGAAGAAAGTGGAGTTCCACAACGAGGGCAATAAGGAACCACCTTAAATCCCTTGTAAAGTAACTTCTTATCCCAGATTTCTTTTAAAGCCCACCATTCAGACTCAATAAAATTATCATCATAAGTTACATAAGGGTCATCCATATCAGCCCAGAAACCAACGGTTCCTGAGAAGTCTTCCCACATTCCCTTATACTTCCAAACAGATTCTTTACACTTATCAATAAATGGTTCCATACCATATTCTTCAATCTGTTCTTTTCCATTTAAACCAAGAAGCTTTTCTACTTCCAATTCCACTGGAAGTCCATGAGTATCCCAACCTGCTTTACGAGGTACATACTTACCCTTCATGGTTTGATAACGTGGAATCATATCTTTAATAACACGGGTTAAAACGTGACCAATATGTGGCTTTCCGTTCGCTGTTGGGGGGCCATCATAAAAGGTATAGGTTTCTCCTTCTTTACGAGAATCCATGGATTTCTGGAAAATATCATTTTCTTCCCAGAATTTTTCAATCGCTTTCTCCCTGTCTACGAAATTTAAATCTGTGTCAACTTTCTTGTACATCTGTTTACAATTTTCCCTTCTATGTAAATAATCTTTTCTTTTTATATATGAAACGATTAGTTTATGCTAATCGATATTCATTCTATAACGTATCCTCTGCAGAGCCATCCACTTCTGGTATCTCATTTACAGAGCCATCTTCTGTATACTGTTCTAAAAACTGTTCCACATCATCTGGATCTGATAAATCAAGATCATAGATTTGTTCATACTCTTTTAAGATAGAATCTGTAAGAGCTGCGCTTGATCCTGCAATTGCCCAGAATACAAAGCACATAATAATAGAAATCACTGCAGTAATAATACCTGCTATGGCCATGCCTTTTCCCATGCCTTTTCCTTTGGCAATCTGGATAATACCAAAAATAATTGCAAGCACACCTGTAATTACATTAATACAGCTACAGAAAAAGACCAAGGAAATAATACCTAATACCAAAGAGGCAATACCAAATCCCACCTTTTTATCATTCTGTCCATAATCGCGATTATAGTTGTTTTGATTGTTGTAAGGATTTTCGTTATAGCCTCCATAAGGATTTCGGCCATTGTTTCCAAAATTGTCTCCGTAAGGATTTTGACCATTGTAGTTTCCATATTCATTACTTTGATCACTTCCATAGGAATTGTTAGTTTCTGTAGTGTTTGAATATCCCGACGTTCTTGTCGTCGATTCATCCTGAAAATAGTCATCTGTAAAAGCTCTATTTTCGTTCTTATTTTCATCCATAATTATATCTCCCTATTCCCTTAGTAAAAATCTATGGATTCCATAATCTCTGACCAGTCTATGGAACCATTCATATTTAATATTCCGAAATAAATTCCGAAAAACAAAAGAATTAAAAGTGACATTCCCACATTAATTGCACCTAAGATTCCTCCTATGGTAGCCACACGGTTTTCCCCATAGTTTTTTCTATGATAAATAAAAAGCACCACAGATATTACTCCCATTGGCAAGGCTATATAAGGTCTGCAAATCAATACATAGGAAAGGGTTGCTGTCAATAGACAGGCAAAACTAAAAAGTCTGTCCTTCTTTTCGTCCATAAGCTCATCCTCCAACCTTTTAATCCACGATTTAGACTATCATATTTCCTCCCTAACCGCAAGAAAAAGGCACTTTACAAAGTGCCTTTCTCCTTATTCATAAGATGCATAGAAATCTAATACATCCATTATAT
>JAIKXK010000163.1 GCA_024684155.1 Lachnospiraceae bacterium
CTTCGGCATACAGTTTCAGAGCAGGGAAATCCTAGTGAATCAGATAGTGGTTTTGGTATGTATAATGTGGCCGAGAGACTTCGTATGAATTACGGAATGACCTATGGCCTAAGTGTAGAAAGTGAATATGGAAAGGGAACACAAGTAGAACTTATGATTCCTAAAAGTTTAAAGAGTTAAGATTTTAAAAATAAAAATCTTAACTTTTTTTCTTAAAAATTTTACCTTTTTTTGAAGAGAAAAAAATATCGTAAAAATATACCCTTAAAAAATAAAATATTCTATGGTGGTATTTTAAGACAGTTTCTATAATGACATCATCAAGTACAAAGCCTTCGGTTAAGGATGCGAAGGTAGGATATTTTTTTAAGGAGGGATTTTTACATGAAGAAAAAATTACTTGGTGTATTACTTGCAGCAACTATGGCTGTTGGTATGTTAGCCGGATGCGGCAGCTCATCAGATTCATCATCTGAAACTACAGATGATGCTACTACTACAGAAGATACCGCTTCTACAGACGATAGTGCATCTTCTGGTGATTTAATTACCATTGGTTTCGCTCAGGTTGGACATGAATCTGACTGGCGTACCGCTTCTACAAAATCTTGTCAGGATGTTTTCTCTGAAGAAAATGGATATGACTTAAGCTTTGTTGACTGCGACAATGATTCAGCAGCACAACTTGAAGCAGTTCGTTCCTTCATTGAGCAGGATGTTGATTACATTATTATCGATCCTATTGTTTCAACAGGATGGGATACCGTACTTACAGAGTGCGAGGATGCAGGAATTCCTGTTATCGTAATTGACCGTACTATTGAGGATTCTGATAAGTACACTTCATGGGTTGGTTCAAACTTTAAAACAGAAGGTTTAGCAGCTGGTGAATGGTTAAAAGCTTATGCTGAGTCAAAAGGAATTTCAGAAATTAACTACTTAACAATCGCTGGTTCTACTGGTGCTTCTGCTCAGATCGGACGTACAGAAGGATTTGATGAAATTGCTGAAGCAAACGGATGGAACAAGTTAGATGAGCAGGATGGTGACTTCACTGAAGATGGTGGACAGTCCATCATGGAAAGTTACTGCAAATCTTATGAAGGTAAGTTCAACGTAGTTGTTTGCCAGAATGATAACGAAGCATTTGGTGCTATGACAGCTATGGATAATGCTGGTATTACTTACGGTCTTGATGGTGATGTAATCCTTATTTCCTTCGATGCTTGTACAGCAGGTTTGGAACAGGTTGCAGCTAGAAAGATTTCTGCAGACTTTGAGTGTAATCCACTTGCAGCTCCTTTCGTAGAAGAAGTTATTAAGACTCTTGAAGAAGGCGGAACACCAGAAAAAGAAGTATACATGGAAGAGCATTGGTTTGCACTTACAGATGCAATGGTTGACTTCTCTATTGATGGTGAAGCACAGACTATGACAGAAGTAACTGACGAGGTAATTGAAGCACAGTATTAATTAGATAGTTACAATTGATACTCAAAAAACGCAGGGGCGTCGGGTACATCCCGATGCCCCTTTTTTAAAAGAGAAGGAATAAGAATGGAAAGGAGACCCTCATGGAAAACAATGTTGTTTTAACAGCCAGAGGAATTACAATGACATTTCCCGGTGTAAAGGCATTAGACAACGTGGATTTTACTTTGCGGAAAGGTGAGATACATGCGCTAATGGGGGAAAATGGAGCAGGAAAATCAACTCTTATTAAATGTTTAACAGGAATAAATGATTTTGAAGCTGGAGAAATTCATATTGATGGAATCGAAGGACCAGTTCGAAATCATTCTACCAGGGATGCACAAAACGTTGGTATTTCTACCGTATATCAGGAAGTTAATTTGTGCCCCAATCTTTCAGTGGCAGAAAATTTATTCATTGGAAGAGAACCTTTAACAAAATTACACACAGTAGATCGCGCATCCTATAACAAACGATCACAAAAAATAATGGATGACCTAGGCATCGAAATTGATGTTACTCAGAATTTGGAAAATTATTCTTTGGCAATTCAGCAGATGGTTGCAATTGCCAGGGCTGTTGATATGGATTGCAAGGTTCTGATTTTAGATGAACCAACTTCATCACTAGACGATGAAGAAGTAGAAAAATTATTTGTTCTAATGAGAAGACTAAGAGAACAGGGAGTAGGAATTGTTTTTGTTACTCACTTCTTAGAACAGGTCTATGCAGTATGTGATCGCATTACTGTTCTTCGAAATGGTACCTTTGTTGGAGAATATCCTATAGCAGAACTTCCAAGAGTGAAATTGGTGGCAGCTATGATGGGTAAAGATTTAAATGACTTAGATGCTATTGAAAAAGAACAAATTGACTTGGATAAATCAGAAGTTGTAATTGATGCTTCATCGCTTACACATGCGGGAACAGTAAAGCCTTTCGATTTAAAGATTCACAAAGGAGAAGTAATCGGTGTCGGAGGTCTTCTTGGATCTGGGCGTAGTGAACTTGCCCGTGTTATTTATGGAGCAGATAAAGCTTCTTCTGGAAATCTAAAAGTAAAGGGAAAAGAAGTAAAAATCAATCAGCCAATTGATGCTATGAATCTTGGTATGGGAATGCTTCCAGATGATAGAAAAGCAGAAGGAATTATTGGAGATTTGTCTATCCGTGAAAATATTATTCTTGCAGTTCAGGCAAAGAGAGGAATGATGAAACCGATTCCTATGAAAAAGCAGGAAGAATTAGCAGACTATTACATTGATCTATTATCTATTAAGTGTCCTTCCAGAGAAGCAAAAATCAATCAGTTGTCAGGTGGCAATCAGCAAAAGGTAATCCTGGCACGCTGGCTAGCAACAGATGCAGATTTTCTTATCTTGGATGAGCCTACCCGTGGTATTGATGTAGGTACGAAATCTGAAATTCAAAAGCTTGTAGTTGATTTAGCCAAAGAAGGGAAAAGCATTATGTTTATCTCTTCTGAAATATCCGAAATGCTTCGTACCTGTAACCGAATGGTTATTATGAGGGATGGGGAAAAGGTAGAAGAGTTAGACAAGGACCTTACACAGGAAAGTGTAATGGCAGCGATTGCAGGAGGTGATAAGGCTCATGAATAACAAAAAGACTTTGGGACAAAAATTAAAAGCATGGCCGCTGCTACTTCCCGTAGTGTGTCTACTTTTAGTAATGGCGGTAAACATCATTTATGATGCGTCTATTGGAAACAATCCTTTTAGTTTCTTTAAGATCACATTACAAACAACCACAGGAAATGGAACCATTTTATATGGAAGAATTATTGATATTTTAAACAGAGGTAGTGAAGCAGCAATCTTAGCCTTAGGTATGACTTTAGTTGTTTCATCCTCAGCAGGAACGGATATTTCCGTTGGATCTGTTATGAGTTTATCTGCTTCTGTATGTTGTATGTTACTTGCAGGTTATGGAGTAACTTCTACATCAGAACTTGCAGTTCCACTTATTGTAGGACTTCTTGGAGCACTTTTAGTTGGCGCTTTATGTGGAGCCTTTAATGGATTTTTGGTAGCACATCTAAAAATACAACCTATGGTTGCAACCTTAATCTTATTTACAGCAGCCAGAGCCATCGGACTTTTGGTTTGTAATGATATGATTGTTTATGTACGTAACGATAGTTTTGGATTCTTCGGTAGCTTCCTTGGACCAATTCCAACACCAATTGTAATTACAGTGATCTGCGTAGCAATTCTTGCAACGGTGTTAAAGAAAACCGCCCTTGGAACTTACATCCAGTCAGTTGGTATCAATCCAAAGGCTTCTCGAATTGCAGGTTTAAATTCAAAGACAATTATTTTCTTAACCTATGTACTCTGTGGATTCTTTGCAGCAGTTGCAGGTATTATGCAATCCTCAAGAATTACATCTGCAGATTCAAATAACATTGGTTTATACATGGAATTAGACGCAATCCTTGCAGTTGCCCTTGGTGGTAACTCCCTTGGTGGTGGTAAGTTTAATCTTGCCGGTTCCATTATTGGTGCCTATACCATTCAGGCAATTACAACTACCTTATATGCCTTAGGTGTTTCTACCAGCCAGGCTCCAGTATATAAGGCAGTCATCGTAATTATTATTGTAGCGATTCAGGCTCCTCCTGTGCAGGCTTACTTTAGAAAAAAGGCTGCAGCAAAGAATGCAGCAAAGGAGGTAGCATAACATGAAAAATACAAAACTTAACGGAAATACGATTTTATTGTTTATTACCATAGCCCTTTTTGTTGTGTTATATGCAGGCGGATGCATTGCTTATGGTGAAAAAGGATTTACCCACTTTCAAACCTTCCTTAACATTTTGATAACAAACGCAGGATTAATTTGTATATCCTGTGGTCTTACTGTAGTAATGCTAACCGCCGGCATTGACATTTCAGTTGGTGCAGTGGTTGCCATGGACTGTATGTTGCTTGCGGTAGGTATGCAAAAAGGAATTGGTGCAGTTCCGATGATTTTAATTATTCTTCTCATCGGAGTGGTATTTGGGGCAGTTCAGGGATATTTGATTGGTTATTTACAAATCCAGCCGTTTATTGTAACTATGGCGGGAATGTTTTTTGCAAGAGGTATGACAGCTGTTATTTGTACAGATCAGGTTTCCATTACCCAGGAAACAAATGAACTGTTTTATAACATCGCAAATTATAAGATTAAACTGCCATTTGGTGGTTATATCAATAACCACGATGTATATGTAGAACCATACATTCGTGTTGGTGTGGTAGTTGCACTTTTAGTTCTTATTTTAATCTTTTTAATGCTTCGCTATACAAAGTTTGGTCGTGCACTTTATGCAGTAGGTGGATCAGAACAGTCAGCAGCAATGATGGGATTAAATGTTAAACTTACAAAGCTAAAGGCATATGTACTTTGCTCTGTATTGACCTCAATTGGTGGAATCTGTTATTGTTTAAATACAATGTCAGGTTCGGTACAGCAGGCATTAGGATATGAAATGGATGCAATTTCTTCTGCAGTTATCGGTGGTACATTACTTACTGGTGGTGTAGGAAATGTAGTAGGTACCTTCTTTGGTGTACTTATTAATGGTACGATTTCATCCATTGTAAAAACCAATGGAAAACTTGCAAGCTCATGGCCGAACATTTTAACGGCTGCACTTTTATTCTTATTCATTGTAATTCAGAGTATCTTTGCAGTTATAAGGGAAAAGAAGAAGGCTTAATGCTTGGGGAAATTTGGATTGAAGATAAAATGTTTACATAAGAAAAAAATTATTGCACTTATGCTGGCCCTATCTACAGGGCTGGCATTTTGTGCTTGCGGACAAAAAGAAAAGACAGTAACGGAAACGGAGACAACTCTTATAACGGTAGGCTTTTCTCAAATTGGAGCAGAATCAGATTGGCGACTTGCTAGTACATCTTCTATGCAAGGGGCATTTAATGCTACTATGGGGTATCGCTTAGTCTACGATGATGGTCAGCAAAAACAGGAGAATCAGTTGAAGGCTATGCGAGAGTTTATCGATTCGGAAGTAGACTATATTGTCTTAGATCCCATTACAGAAACTGGATGGGATGCCACGCTACAGGAAGCAAATGAAGCGGGAATCCCGGTTATTTTAGTAGATCGTCAGGTAAGTGTAGAAGATGAGTCTATTTATACAGCCTGGGTAGGCAGCGACTTTTTATTAGAAGGTCAGAGAGCCTGTGCATGGATTTCTTCTTATCTTGAACAAAGTGCTTATGAGGGAGAAGTAAATATTGCTCATTTACAGGGAACTTATGGATCTAGTGCGCAGATTGGTCGAAGCAAAGCTCTAGAGGTAGCAGCCAGTGAACATGGATGGAATATTATAGCAGAGGAGGATGCAGATTTCGTTCAGGCCAAAGGACGGGAAGTAATGGAGTCTATGCTATCTGAATATGGAGATCAGATAAATATTGTTTACTGTGAAAACGATTCGGAAGCCTTAGGAGCAATTGAAGCCTTAGAAAATGCTGGAAAGACGCTAGGCAGTAATTTGGCCGCTGGAGAGGTTATGGTGATTTCCTTTGATGCAACAAAGGAGGGACTAAGACAGACCCTGGCAGGGAAGATTGCCTTGGATACAGAGTGCAATCCAAATTATGGTACGGTGGCAGAAAAATTAATTAGTAGTTTAGAAAAGGGAAATAGTATTCCTCATGAATATTATATGGAAGAAAGTCAATTTAGTGGACAAAGTGGAGTGGAGTCTGTTAACGTAGAGGGGAAAGAGTATGACGTTACTGTAGTAACGGAGGAAATTATATCCCAAAGGAATTATTAAAATGAATATTATTATCAGTGTTTTAATCTGCGTTACATTTGCTGTTGCAGTTCGAAAGTTAAAACTTCTTTCAGAGGAAGGATTCCGAAAACTACTGCATCTTATGCTTCTGGCTATATTAACAGTATGGGTATTAAACTATGACTCATGGAAGGAAGCAGTAGGAATTATGCTTGTTTTTATTGTTGTAGTCTATCCTGTACTTTATTTTTTTGAAAAGAATGAGAAGCTAGAAGGATTTTTTGCCGGAAGGGAAAAAGGAGAACTAAAACGAAGCCTTACGATAATGGGTCTGATGTTTATCATTGTTACCTATGTTTGTGAGGGATTATACGGAAGTAAGGTCTTAGCGTTAGCAAGCATATATGCCTGGGGACCGGGAGATGCTGCAGCAGCTTTGATTGGAACAAAGTTTGGTAAGCATAAGTTATATGAAAAGAAAAGCATAGAAGGCACTTTGGCAATGTTTGTTTGCGCCTTTGTTTTTGTGTTTATCCTGTTGCGTCTGGGAGAAGGCTATGACTTTTCCATTATTATTCCGGCCACAATTATAACGGCAATTGCAGCAACCTTATCGGAACTGTTTGCAAAGAATGGATACGATACTTTAATTTGTCCTATTACATCTATGGTAGCTTTATTAACAGTGTTAACGATTATGGGACAAGTACAATTAACCTGGTGAGGATGAGTCATGGAAGATAAAAAATCAGTTCGAACCCTTCTTATGTCTGTGCTGTTAAGTGCACCAGGTCCTTTTGTGTTAGGTGCTGGACTTCTTGTGGGCCATAGTTCCACACAGATTTCAGATTTTGCCAGAAGAACTACGGAACTTTTTGCCTTAGTGATTGCCCTTGTAATATTTATTATTACAGAAAAAAACGCAAATATGACAGAGAAGGAAAAGGAAAGAGTAAAAACCATTGGAAATAGATGTGTTGGTATTTTGATGTGCGTTAGTGGAGCTGTTATGCTGTTTATTTTGTTTACTTCAAATGAAAGTGACAAAGGCAATGTGATACCGGCTTTTGTGATTGCACTATTAGGTGCTGTAGTAAATAGCTTCTTTTTCTTTCGCTATAGGAGATTGTTTAAGATGACTGGAAATAGCATCCTGGGAGTTCAGGGAAGGTTGTATGGTGCAAAGTCTCTTGTAGATATTTGCGTCACCTTAACTTTATTTATAATCTTAATACAACCAGGTGGAAGATTAGCAGGTGTTTTTGATTATACCGGAACCATAATAGTATCCATTTATATGACTTTTTGCGGAATCAAAACAATTAGTGAAACAGTTATTGACAGAGGGTAATAAAAACCTTATATTAACTTTTGGAAATTACAGAGTAGACCTTATTGCGTTAAGTGCTGAGTATACAGGGAGTTGATATTCAGACGAAAAGAAAAATCTTGCGGTTTTAGGGTCGCATCCCGCTGTTACATATGGAGAAGCATGCCTCTTTATGTATATGTAGGATCACATAAGGAGGTATTTTTATATGAAAAAATTGAAAAACATTCGTGTACTAACCATCTCTGCCTTTTTGGTAGCAATCGCAACCGTATTAGGATTTTTTAAAATCCCTCTTACAGAGTTAATTGAGATTCGATTTCAGTTTTTACCTATTGCAGCAGGTGGAGCAATGTTTGGACCAGCAGTTGGCGGTATTATTGGAATGCTTACAGATGTGTTGGCATATCTGGTAAAGCCTACCGGTGCATTTTTTCCAGGATTTACAATTTCAAGTATTTTGTCTGGAATCATCTATGGCGCATTTTTTTACAAGAAAAAAATTACAATTCCCAGAATCATTGTGTGCCAGTTAACAGAAACCATTATCTGCAGTTTGCTTATTAACTCCGTAAATCTTTCTATTCTTTATGGAAATCCAATTACGGTTGTAATGGCAACAAGATTATTAAAGGTTCTTATTATGTTCCCTATTAATACAGTTATCTTAACTGTGGTATTAAAAGCGATTCCACGTTTAATGCCATCAGATATGAGAGAAAGTTTTGTAAAAGAATAAAGGAGATGTGATTGTGACAAAGAGTGAATTACTTCAATTTTTACAATCATATTCAAATAGTGGCTCTGCCCTTGGTTTATCCAGGGTAGAGCTTCTTTTGGATTATTTAGATCACCCCGAGAGAAAGCTTACCTTCATTCATGTAGCAGGAACCAATGGAAAAGGTTCTGTTATTGCTTTTTTGTCCTCTGTTCTTTCAATAGCAGGATATAAGGTAGGAAGATTTCAATCTCCATGGATTTTTGACTATGAAGAGCAGATTAAAATTGGGGAAGAAATGATTTCGGAAGAAGATTTCATCCATGTAGGAGAAATGGTAAAAAGGGCAGCAGAAAAAATGGTGGCAGATGGATTTGAGATGCCAACGGAATTTGAAATGCTAGTACCTATGGCATTTTTATATTTCGTAAAAGAAAACTGCAATCTTGTGTTACTAGAGGTGGGCCTAGGTGGAGAAGGGGATGCTACAAATGTTATTCCAACTCCACTTTTAGCAGTAATAACAAAGATATCCTATGACCATATGAATTATTTAGGGGATACCTTAGAGGAAATTGCAAAAGCAAAAGCTGGTATTATAAAAAAAGGTGGTAAAGTTGTAATTGCACCACAGACAGAGGGTGTAAGAAAAGTATTTGAAGAAAAAACAAATCTTTGTCAGGGTACTTTAATAGAAGTAACACCTCTTCCTAAAGAATTTTCTCTTGGATTAAAAGGCAGTTATCAAAAAGAAAATGCAGCCATTTCTTATGGAGTATTACAGGAATTAAAATTTTTGGGCTATGATATATCTGAAAAGGAAATAGAAGAGGGATTTTTAAAGACGAGATGGCCGGGGCGATTTGAACTACTGAATGAGGAACCTGTTTTTTTAGTGGACGGAGCACATAACGAAGATGGAGCTAATGCCTTGGCAAAGTCCCTAAAAGAATATTTCCCAAATAAAAAGTTTCATATGATTGTAGGAATCTTAGCAGACAAAGCTTATGACAAAATGCTTG
>JAIKXK010000190.1 GCA_024684155.1 Lachnospiraceae bacterium
AATCATTTCCACATGAGCCCTTGTAATGTTATGAGCTGCTCCTTCCAATCGAAGCCAGGCCATAATCACTTCACTGCGGCTTTGTTCTTTCATCTGACGAAGGTGCCAAAGGTTTAATCCCTTTTCATCCATCATGTCATATAGCAGATCAAAGGCATCTGCCTCAACTCCCTGAAACATCTTTCCAACAGCTCTTCCAGCCTGATTAATATGATTTATAGCCTTTGCATTAATTTCTTCCATCAATGGAATAATCTGATGCCGAATTTTATTTCTTGCATAGTCATCCTTTAGATTTGTACTATCTGTACGATAGCTTTGGCCAATTTCTTCCAAGTAACCTTCGATTTCTCCCCGGGAAGTATTTAACAGAGGTCGAATCAGGGTGTAGTTTTTCCGAACTGTCAGAGGTTCGATTCCCGCCAATCCCTTTACCCCAGTGCCACGGATCATTTGAAACAGAATAGTTTCTGCATTGTCATTTGCATTGTGAGCTGTAGCAATTTTATTCAGCCCCATGCGGGATGCTTCTGTTGAGAATGCTTCATAGCGAAGTTCCCTTGCGGCCTCCTCCATACTGAGTCCTCTTTGTCTTGCGTAGGCCGGAGCATCTACGGAGATTAAGGTATAAGGCATGTATAATTTGTCACAAAGAGCCTTTACAAATCTGCCATCTTCTTTGCTTTCCTCCCCGCGAATACCATGTTCTACATAAAGAACATGAAGATGAATATCAATACTCTCCATCACCTTCATAAATTGAAAAAGAAGACAAACTGAATCCGCCCCACCGGATACCCCCAGCAAGACCCCATCGCCGTCTTCTAATAAATTCTTTTCATTTATAAACTCTGTAATATCTAACATAACTCTATTTTATAGCACCTTATAAAAAAAGAAAACCCGATAAACCTATTCACCACGGCTCTGCGGTACTTGGGCCCGTTGAAGGTTCCGGCCTGTTGCCGCAAAACCGATGTTTAAGTTCATCGAGTTTTAATTTACATATATTTATTACTCGCTTTCACGAAAGATAATTTCATTTTCATGTACAAGTCCAAGCTTGCTTTGAGCAACACTTTCTTTGTACTCATCGGACTGGATATAACTTTCATAGTTTTCCAGTTCTTCCTGCTTCTCTTCCTGAGCTTCTAATTCACTTTGAAGCTCCGCTTCCTGAGCAGCATATGCAGCGTTCTTTTGGTATAAATTTGCAAGCTGAATAACCATCACAGTCATCACGAAACCTGCGATCAAAACAAAATACGCTCGATTAAATCCTTTTTTCTTTCGGCTGTTTTTCTTGCTTCTTTTATTACTCATATATACATACACACCGGTTAATTAGTTTCTATAACCTTTATCGGTTACTCTTTATGAAATCTTAACACTTTCTTCTAGTTTTTTCAATATTTTCAGATAATTTTATAAATATTCAAACAAATCCTTTGCTTCATCTTTTTTCGTGGTTTCCTTTAAGTCTAACACACGAACTTTTACCGTCTTATTTCCAAAGGCAATTTCAATAATATCTCCAGCTTTTACGTTGGTAGAAGCCTTTGCCACCTTTTCGTTTACCGTAACTCTGCCTGCATCACAAGCTTCATTTGCTACCGTACGTCGCTTAATTAAACGGGAAACTTTTAAAAACTTATCTAATCGCATAATTTCTCTCTTTTCTGCATATAGAAAGGGCCCAAACAAGACGTTTGAGCCCTCAGATATTTACTTCAACAAAATTATTTGTTAACGATATCCTTTAAAGCCTTTCCTGCTTTGAACTTAGGTGCCTTAGAAGCAGCGATTGTCATGTTTTCACCAGTTCTAGGGTTACGTCCTGTTCTAGCAGCTCTCTTAGAAACTTCGAAAGTACCAAATCCAACTAACTGAATCTTCTCGTCCTTCTTAAGTTCTTCTGCTACTACATCTGTGAAAGCCTTTAATGCAGCTTCAGCATCTTTCTTAGAAAGATCAGCCTTTGCAGCCATAGCTGCTACTAATTCTGTCTTGTTCATAGTAAAATTTCCTCCCTTTGGAATATTTAATGTTAATCGGTGTTTTGCGCATCCTACCGCGCGAACCACAAGAATATTTATAATTGTTTTACCCTTTACTGTCAAGGTTTTCGGGCGTTTTTCAACCAAAAACCCATATTTTAGTCTTTTTTTACAAAATTCATGTCAAAAATACGTTAGACATTCCCTATTGAAGTTTGAATATTCAAGTATTTACAAGGGTTTCCTATGAAAAGACAGGCTTTAGGGCAGCTGCTAATTCTTCTTTTTTGGCAGTTGCTTCTGCTAAATCTTTTCCTGTAGTTGTAAAGTAGGTTTTAATCTTTGGTTCAGTTCCGGAAGGACGTACAACAACAGTTGCATCATCCTCTAATGCATAGATCAAAACATTTGCTTTTGGCAGACCAGTCTTTTCAGACTCTGTATAATCTGTAACTGATAAAACCTTCTTTCCACCAAAGTCCTTTGGAGGATTCTTTCTAAAGTCTTCCATAATTGCCTGCATCTTATCCATTCCAGTAAGTCCAGGGAATTCAAAAGAATCTACTTTGTTTAGATAACGGCCGTATTCAGCGTAAATTTCTTCAAGTCTTTGTTTAATGGAAGAGCCAATGCTTCTATAGTAAGCAGCCATTTCGCAGATTAGCATAGATCCAATAACAGCATCCTTATCTCTTACATAAGGCCCTGCCAAGTAGCCGTAGCTTTCCTCAAATCCAAAGATAAAACGATCCACTTCTCCTGCTGCCTCTAAGGACGCAATCTGATCTCCAATCCACTTAAAACCTGTAAGTACGTGGCGAAGTTCTACACCATAATGCTCTGCCACCTTATCAGCCAAAGGGGTAGATACAATGGACATAACTGCTACAGGATTCTTAGGCATAGTACCCTTTTCAATTCTTCCTGCACAAATATAATCAAGTAAAAGTACACCCATTTCATTTCCTGAAACAAGTTCATAGCTTCCGTCTGGACATTTCATGGCAATACCAACTCGATCTGCATCAGGATCAGTAGCAAGCATCAAATCAGCCCCAGTCTTTTTTGCAAGCTTCAAGCCATATTCCAATGCTTCATAGATTTCTGGGTTTGGATAAGAGCAGGTTGTAAAGTATCCATTGGGATATTCCTGTTCTGGAACAATTGTAATATCTGTAATTCCAATATCATTTAACACACGTGTAACAGGAACTAAACCTGTACCATTTAAAGGAGAATATACCAGCTTTAATCCTGCATCTTTGGCAAGACCTGGACGCACCTGGCGGTCTTCAATTGCTTTATAGAACGCATCCTTACAGTCATCCTGGACATATTTAATCAAGCCTTTTTCTACGCCTTGCGCAAAAGACATGGTCTTTGCTCCGGTAAGGACATCTGTCTTTTGAATCTCATCATAAACAATAGCAGCTGCATCATCTGTCATCTGGCATCCATCAGGGCCATATGCCTTATAACCATTGTATTTTGCAGGATTGTGAGATGCAGTTACCATAATACCTGCGTTACAGTTATAATAACGAGTTGCAAAAGAAAGTGCAGGCACAGGCATAAGCGCATCATAGATACGAACATTAATACCATTTGCTGCTAAAACTCCAGCTGCTTCCTTTGCAAACACATCACTTTTTAATCGGCTATCGTAACTAATGGCAACGGTCTGATTTCCGCCCTGTGTTTTCACCCAGTTTGCTAATCCCTGTGTTGCCTGACGAACCACCCAAATATTCATACGGTTTGTTCCAGCACCCAAGGTTCCTCTTAAACCTGCAGTTCCAAACTTTAAGGATACAGCAAAACGATCTTTAATTGCCTCCTCATCATCCTTTACACTCATAAGTTCTGGCTTTAAATCTGGATCTAAAAGATCAGCATCCATCCAACGTAAAAATTCCTCTTTAAACATTTTTTCCTCCTTTAAATGATTTCTATGTT
>JAIKXK010000202.1 GCA_024684155.1 Lachnospiraceae bacterium
AGGGATTACAGATATCATCTTAAATGAACCGGAAGCGTATTTGGGGTGAATAAAATCTAAAAGAATGCTAAAATATTTGTGGGTGTAAATATATGGACACAAGTCTCCGATATTCATATTGAAATATGAATATCGCGTAGCCATTACAAACAGGTAAGTGCTACAGACAGGTGTGAAGGGACTCACGATTATATATTGAAGTGGAAAGGCTTTGCACCTTAGGGTGTGAAGCTTTTTTAATACTTAGGAGTCTAATATGACAGAGAAAAATAAAAATCAGAATAATAAAAATGCAGATATCCCTAAGTATAAAGTGGGATATACCCAAGGTGTGTTTGATATGTTCCATATTGGACACTTAGCATTGATTAACCATGCGGCAGAGCATTGTGAAAAACTTATTGTTGGAGTGAATTCAGATGCTTTAGTTCAGGAGTATAAAAAGAAAACGCCGGTGATTAATGAGTTTAATCGTGCAGAAATTATTCGAAATTTGAAAGCAGTTGACGACTGTATCATTGTAGAGACCTTGGATAAGGTCGAGGTTTTAAAACAGTATAAATTTGATGCGATCTTTATTGGAGATGACTGGAAGGGAAATGCCAGATGGTCACAGACGGAAAAAGATTTAGCAGAGTATGGAGTGGATGTGGTATATCTTCCACACACACCGGATGTTTCATCAACAAGATTAAGAGAGGAAGAGCCGAATCGTGTCACAGGAGAATAACTACATCAACAAAAGAAAACGACAGGCTTTTCGTTTGAGTTTAAAATTTATGCTTATGCGAGTGTTTCCTATAAAGAAGAATAAAGTGACTTTTTCTGCTTTTGAAGGGGATGGAGGATTTGCTTGTAATCCCAGATATATTGCAGAAGAACTCCATAAGAAAAACCCTGAAACAGAAATTGTTTGGCTTACGAGAAAAGATGCAACACATTTCCCTGACTATATCAAGGTAAAAGAATATAGTGATTGGAATATTGCATATCATTTATCTACATCGAAAGTTTGGGTGGATAATTATAGAAAACCTTTTGGGACAATAAAAAGAAAAGGTCAGTTTTATTTGCAGACCTGGCATGCAAGTATCGGTTTTAAGGCTGTAGGATTATTTAGAGGAGACAAGTTCCCTGAAATTGCTCGAATTGTAAGTGAGGCAGATTCATCTTTAGCGGATTATTTTATATCGAATTCGGAGTACTGTAATAAGGTATATCCAAAAAAACTTTTATACAGTGGACCAACTTTAATGACAGGTTCGCCAAGAGTTGATTGCCTAGTGAATAAAGATGAAGAAAAAATAGAAAAGGTTCGTGAAAAACTAGGGGTAAAAAAAGAAGAAAAACTTTTAATGTTTGCACCAACATTTCGAGGTGGAAATCAAAAAGAAAAAAAACAGGTTGTTTCAGACATTCCTTCTGTAGATTTTGATCGATTGATAAAAGGATTGGAGAAACAATTTGGTGGAGAATGGAAAATTTTACTCAGATTACATCCGCAACTCTCTGCAAAACTAGATAAGATGCCACTAAATGTTGAAGATAAACGATTAATTGATGTAAGCCAGGCTCCGGATATTAGTGAAGTGTTAATGTGTTGTGACATGTTGATTACAGATTATTCGAGTTGTGCTTTTGACGCGGCGTTTGCAAAAATACCGGTACTATTATATGCAGATGATGTTCAGGAATACATAGAAAATCGTGGACAGTTTATGTGGGAAAAGGAAAATCTCCCTTTTGCTATAGCTGAAAATAACGATGAATTAGAAGAAAATATTAAGGCATTTGATAAAGATGTCTATGAAAAAAGAATAGCTGCGTTTATGGAAAAGCATGGTGTGATAGAAGATGGCCATGCAAGTGAAAGAGCAGTGGATAAGATATTAGAGGTGCTAAAATAAGAAGCATATTTAAACATTACATTGACTTCTTGTAGTTCTAATAGAGTTTCATTACTGGAAGGAAAATAACTATATGTGTGCGATATTAGGAGTCATATCAAAAAGTGATTATCAACAATTTTATACAACAGAACTTTGGCAAATGTGTGAAATACAATCACATCGTGGCCCAGATGATAGAGGTGGAATAGCTTTTAATATTGAAAATAGTTCTTGTGAGGAAATTGAAGGCGAGGACTATGTGAAAGCAAAAGGCTTCTTGGGATTCCAGAGATTAAGTATTCAAGATCTTTCGACAAATGGCCATCAGCCTATGCTTGACGCCAGGAAAAAAGTTGCAATTGTATTTAATGGAGAGATTTATAACTTTAAAGAATTAAGAATAGAACTTAAGAAACAAGGATATGAGTTTAATAGTGGTACTGACACAGAAGTGTTACTGTCTTTATATTTAAATTACGGGTTAGAGAAAACACTTTCGCTTGTAAATGGAATGTTTGGGTTTATAATTTTAGATCTGCGAATTAACAAATTGTATGTGGTTCGTGATCGATTTGGAATAAAACCATTGTATATGGCGAATACAGATGATGCTGTTTTGTTCTCATCTGAAATGAAAGCATTTCTTAAATACCATGGGTTTGAAGCGAAATTGAATCTGGAAGCATTTGAAGAATTGCTTTTGTTCAAAGAAAATATTAAGGATACTATGTTTCAGGAAGTTGAGGAAATTGAACCAGGAACTATTACTATATTCAATTTGGAAACCAATTCATGTCATGTAGAAAAGTATTTTGATATTGAAAACTATAGTAGGAAAGAATGTACGACTTCAATGAGTAAATTGGTGGATGAAGCAGAAAGCATTCTAAAAAAAGTTGTAAAGCGTCAGTTGATAAGTGATACCAGGGTAGGATGTCAGCTATCAGGAGGAATAGACTCAAGTATAATTACTAAAATATGTGATAGTG
>JAIKXK010000216.1 GCA_024684155.1 Lachnospiraceae bacterium
CCCTGAACGTCACATCGATTGTGGTATTCAGGAATGTAATATGGTAGGTGTAGCAGCAGGTCTTGCTACTACAGGAAAGGTTCCTTTCGTATCTACCTTTGCTATGTTTGCAGCAGGAAGAGCTTACGAACAGGTTCGTAATTCTGTTGGATATCCTCACTTAAATGTAAAGATCGGTGCAACTCATGCCGGTATTTCCGTTGGTGAAGATGGTGCCAGCCATCAGTGTTTGGAAGATATCGCATTAATGCGTGAAATCCCAGGAATGGTAGTTATCAATCCTGCAGATGATGTTGAAGCAAAAGCTGCTGTAGAAGCTGCTTACAAGCATGAAGGTCCTGTATATCTTCGTTTTGGACGTTTGGCAGTACCTGTTATTAATGACACTCCAGATTACAAGTTTGAAATCGGAAAGGGTGTTACCTTAAAAGAAGGTAGTGATGTTTCATTAATCGCTACTGGACTTGAAGTAAATGAAACATTACAGGCAGCAGAGATGCTTGCAAAAGACGGCATCAACGCTGAAGTAATTAATATTCATACTATTAAACCTTTAGACGAGGAGTTAGTTGTAAAGACTGCTTCTAAGACAAAGAAGGTAGTTACTATTGAAGAGCATTCTGTAATTGGTGGACTTGGTTCTGCAGTTGCAGAGGTACTTTGTGAGAAGTGTCCTACACAGATGAAGAGAATCGGTGTGTACGACAGATTTGGTGAGTCTGGACCTGCCAAAGAGCTTCTTCACAAGTATGAACTTGATGCTGAGGGTATTTATAAGCAGGTAAAAGAGTTTCTTGCTTAAGTTTATGTAATAAAAAAGTCTCTACGTATTCACCGGTGACCCGCTCGCGCTTACGTGTCGAACGTAGCGGATGCTAAATTCGCGTTGCTCATTAAGCACCGACGTCCGCCAAAAGTCACCTGGTGAATAGTAGAGACTTTTTTATTAGCCAAAACCGGAAGAAAGAAAAAAGTCTGAATTAGTCACCTATGTGAAGGGTAAGGTTTTCTTAAAATTTAGTCTACGTGAATGGTTTTTATACTCAGATTTGGTTGACATGGGTGTTAAGGTGTGTTTATATACTATATGAACAGTTATATGAAAAGATTTATTACTTGAGGAGGATAAAACATGAGTGAAAGAACAGCAAAGCAGAATTTTTCTGCTATGGGAAGTACTTTGTTTGTGTATTTGATTATAGCAAGCGTACTTCAGATGATGTTTAGTATTTTAATTAATATTATTTATAGTGGAGAGGATTATCCTGGTTGGATGATGTGGATTATTGCATTTGTACCGATGTACTGTATTGCACTTCCAATTTGCTATACCATGATGAAAAAAATACCAAGAACGGATTTGGTAGAAACAAAGAGCTTAAAATTCAGTGGCTGGTTAAAGTTTTTAATGATCAGCTTTTTTGTAATGATTGTGGGTAATATTATTGGGCTTTGTGTCGGTGGACTTTTCTCATTAATAGGAGTGAATACCGCACAGACCATTGAAACTCTTACTTCAGATTCTTCTTTGTTAGGATCAGTAGTTTTAGCTTTGCTTGCACCTGCTGTAGAAGAGTTGATTTTCCGTAAGTGGTTAATTGACCGTATGCACGTATATGGTGGAAAAGTTGCCATTGTAACATCCGCTTTGATGTTTGGTTTATTCCACGGAAACTTTACTCAGTTTTTCTATGCATTTTTCTTAGGACTTGTTTGGGGCTATGTATACTATAAAACCGGAAAAGTCATTTACTCTATGTTTATGCATATGACCATCAATTTCTTAGGTGGTGTTATTGCTCCAATGTTTGTAATGGGATTAGATTTAACAAATCCACTTGCCTTATTAGGAGATCCAAAGTTCCTTGGATTGGTTATTTATGAGGTGGCATTAGTGATTTGTGCCATTATTGGATGTGTATTCTTCTTCCTTGAGAGAAAGAATATTTCCTATGCCGCTGAAGCACAGCAGCTTCCGGTAGAGGAACAAAAAAAGACACCATGGTGTAATCCGGGAATGATTCTTTTCTTGGTGTCTTGTATTGCATTATTTGTCTTTACCATGATTGCCAGTACACTAGGCTAACTGTATGGTAAATTGTAACTTTCTATTTAGGATAAATTTTGAGGGAAAATTTTCCCTATAAAGCCTGAAACAAAAATAAGAGTCTCACGATTCATAAGGTGACTTTTGACGGACGTCGTGCTTAATGAGCGAAGCGAATTTAGCATCCGTTACGTTCGGCACGTAAGCGCAAGCGGGTCACCGATGAATTGTGAGGCTCTTATTTTATATAAAATCAATTACTTAAAATCAAACTGGTAAACAGTAGTGCTTCCACCATTTTCTCCAGCCTTAAGGATAGGAGACTGGAAGTGATCAATGTTAATGGCATTTGGGAAATACTGTGTCTCTAATGCAACACCACCTCGTTTTACGAAGTTTTTACCACTCTTCATTACTTCATTTGGCTTCATATAGTTTCCAACGTAAAGCTGAATACCGGGAAGATCGGTATAAACATACATAGCACGGGTCTGATCTTTGTTTTCAAGTTTCGCTGCAAAATAAACCGGATGATTTACAGAAGAGAATTCTTCAGATTTATGTTTCTGGTTTAAGCAGTAGTTGTGATCATATCCGCCAGCAAAGTTTAACTGATCATAGTCCTTATCAACTCT
>JAIKXK010000265.1 GCA_024684155.1 Lachnospiraceae bacterium
GGCAAGAAAAATGATGCATATTCCTTTTGATGCACCGACAGAAGAACAAAGAATTTTACGTAATAAATTAATTCAATATGGATTATTTGGTGTAACTTATACAAGTAATCCAGATTTTTTTAATGAAAAAAAAGACCAATAGGTCCAAACTGTATGAGGCTTTTATGATATCAGTTATTTTATTTGGAGAAAATAAAAAAAGTTTAGAAAAGCAGACTTTAAAGGACATAGAAATTATTTCTGTAGGAGCGGAGGATATTTCTGCCAGAAATAAGGCTTTAAAGGAAGTAAAGGGAGAATATGTAACCTTTGTCTCTGCGAAGGATGAATTGGCACCTGATTATTTAGAATATTTAACAAAGGGAATGGTAGGAGCGCATCTTAGTGTTTGTGGATATAACATAGAAGAAGATGGGAAATGTTTATATGAAACTCCTGAAAGCGTTCCTCGAATGATGAGTGGAGAAGATATGCAGTGCAGGTTGTTTTATCAGTATCACTATCAGGGATATCTGCAAAATAAAATGTTCCGCCGCCAAATCATTCAGTCGAAACACCTTTTGTTTGATGAGACGCTAGAAGAAAATGGGGATTTCTTGTTTTTGATGCAGTATCTTCGTTATGCAAAGCTTGTTCGATTACAGCCGGAAGTGAAGTATCACTTTCATCCATATCAGGGTTTAAAGAAGAGTACTAAGAGTGATGCTATGATGAAGATTTCTGAGACCGAAGGGTATTTGCGTTGCCTAAAAGAACTTCCAAAACGAAGTGATGCTATGTGGTTGGGAGAACAAACGGCAGCGGGCAGTGCTTTAATGGCTTATGAAGCGATGGAAATTGAGGCCAGGAAAAAGAACGATCCTGAATTATTTGTAAAGAGCAGCATGAAAAAGATGGCAAAAAAATGTCTCAAGTTAGATTATGAAATAGAAGATGAGGAAGAGGAACAGTTGTTTTTGGGATTGTTAGAATATTCGAAAACGGGAAAAGTTCTGTTATAGGATGAGTATATGATATTAATGAGTGCAAGTGGATATGATACTATCTTTCGACTCTATATAGTGGTGGGGCTAATTGTATTAGCTTTAGCAGCATTTTTTGTTTATAAAAAGATTTCTGGAGATAAAATATTTCTTTTTTTAATCTTGGGAGTAGGCAGTGTTTTGCTATTTGTAGAACCGATATTTGCAACTCCAGATGAACCATTACACTATGCCAATGCTTACCAAATATCCAGTTTTTTTTATGGAGAGGAATTTGGAGTAGGATATAGTACAAGACGTACCATAGATTGGCTGCCACCTTATAAAGATAGTGAATTGACAAAAGAGGGGTATGATCGATATGTCTCTTCTTTTGGAGGAAATCAGGATAAAAGTACATATGTATTTTTTGATAATTATGCCACCGGATCAAGTAAATTATTATACCTGTTTTCTGGGGTAGGCGTTACTTTGGCAAGAGTGTTTCAAACAAGTTTTGGAACTCTTTCCATAATGGGAGCCTTAGGCAATCTATTGTTTTACGCCTTTATGCTTTATTACAGTGCAAAGATAATCCCTGTAGGAAAACGTGTGATTTATGTGTTGGGACTAATGCCTATGTGTATGCAACAGGCGACTTCTTATTCCTATGATGCGGTGCTTATACCATGTGCTATATTGATTATAGCCATGGCATTACGAGTCTCGCAAGATAAGGCATTTCGTTTACGATGGTGGGATATTCTTTTCGCAGGATTTAGTTTTCTTGTTTTGTTTGTGGCAAAGGGAAAAGCATATTTCCCAATAGCAATCGCAGCGGGGATTATTATCTTTAAAAAGTCTTGGCTGGATAAAAAATATAAGAAATACTGGTTAGCCATAGGTAGCGTAGCAGTAATGGGAATTGTGGTATTCTTTTGTGTTTTACATGGAGGAGAACGAATCCTTGGGTTATTACATATGGAGCCAACAATCAACCGGAGCGGAAATCTTTCCTATGCGCCTATTTATTACTTTACTCATATAAAAGAGACTTTTTCGATTTTTTCAAATACTCTTACAACAAGAGGAAGTGATTATCTTTATGAAATGGTTGGGGGAAAATTAGGATGGCTTCAGGTTTGGTTACATCCTGTGCTAATGAAATTGATCATGTTACTACTGATGCTTTCTTGCATACGAAGACCAGAGGAAAAGTCCTTACCCATCATAAAGCGAATATTAGTAACTGGATGCGCTTTTTTTGCAATTCTTCTTCCTATGTTTGCAATGTTAATTTTTGAGACGGAAAAAACATCAGTTGTGATTGAGGGATTTCAGGGACGATATATGCTGCCAAGTGTGTTGCCATTTTGTATATCCGTGTTTTTTTGGAAGAAACCACTTCTTTCCACGGAAAAAATAAAGGATGTATATTTTGCAGTCGTGGCTGGAATACTTTTGTATATATCTTATATAGATTTTTTAGTAAAAATAACATAAAGGAGAATAAAATGAAATACGATTATTTAGTAGTTGGAGCAGGATTGTTTGGGGCAGTATTTGCATATGAAGCAAAGAAAAAAGGGAAAAAAGTTCTTGTTATAGATAAGAGAAATCATATTGCAGGTAATATTTACACAGAAAAAAGAAGTGATATTAATGTTCATGTATATGGGGCTCATATTTTTCACACGAATGAGAAATCAACTTGGGAATATGTAAATCAGTTTGCAGAGTTTAACAACTATATTAACTCACCAATTGCCCGCTATAAGGACGAATTATATAATCTACCTTTTAATATGAATACATTTTCGAAGATGTGGAATATTAAAACTCCTCAAGAGGCAAAGGATAAGATCGCGTCTCAGATTGCGGAATTAAATATTACAGAACCAAAGAATTTAGAGGAACAGGCACTTTCTTTAGCAGGACGTGATGTATATGAAAAGCTAGTAAAGGGCTATACAGAAAAACAGTGGGGAAGAAGCTGTAGTGAGTTACCAGCTTTTATTATTAAGCGTTTACCACTACGTTTTACCTTTGATAATAATTATTTCAATGCTCGTTATCAGGGAATTCCAATGGGTGGCTACACTCAGATTGTTGAGAAAATGTTAGATGGGATTGAAGTAAGAACAAGTGAAGATTTCTTTGATGTAAAGAAGACAGGAAAACTTTCTGATGGCACGGAAGTAGAATATGACAAAATTTTATTTACAGGTCAGATTGATGAATACTATGATTCCTGCTTTGGACCTTTGGAATATCGTTCTGTTCGATTTGAAACAGAAGAATTAGAGGAAGAAAATTATCAGGGGAATGCAGTTGTAAATTACACAGAAAGAGAAGTTCCATATACTCGAATTATTGAACATAAGCACTTCGAGTTTGGAACACAGCCTACAACGATTATTTCTAGAGAATATTCTTCTGAGTGGAAGCCAGGGGTAGAACCATATTATCCGGTGAATAATGAAAAGAATAATGCGTTATATGAAAAGTATGCTTCTCTTGCAGCAAAGGAAGAAAATGTAATTTTTGGTGGCCGTTTGGGACAGTATAAATACTACGATATGGATAAAGTAATTGAAGCTGCCTTAGAGTGCGTGAAGGAAAATTTGTAAAGATTGGATATATTTACGATTTTATGTTTTAATAAAGGGTGGCAGATTTAGAAAAAACAGGAAAAAGAGGACGTAGAATGAAAAAGAAAATTGCCGTATTAATCCCTTGTTTCAATGAAAGTGTTACCATTGAAAAGGTAGTAAGGGATTATAAGAGGGCGTTGCCTGAAGCAGATATTTATGTATACGACAATAATTCAACAGATCATACAGATGAAATCGCAAGAAAGGCTGGAGCCATTGTACGTTATGAAAGACGTCAGGGAAAAGGAAATGTAATACGCAGTATGTTCCAGCAAGTAGATGCTGATTGTTATTTGATGATTGATGGAGACGACACTTATCCTGCAGAAAATGCAAGAGAAATGTGTGAGTATGTTTTAAATGATGGTGTTGATATGGTAATTGGCGACCGTTTATCTTCTACATATTTTACAGAGAATAAACGAGCCTTTCATAATTTCGGAAATGTCTTAGTTCGAAAACTGATTAATGGATTATTTCATAGCAATGTAAAGGACATTATGACAGGCTATCGAGCATTTAGTAAAACTTTTGTAAAGTCCTTCCCTGTTCTTTCAAAGGGATTTGAGATTGAAACAGAAATGACTATTCATGCTCTAGATAAGAATTTCAATTTAAAAGAAATACCAGTTACTTATAGAGACAGACCAGAAGGAAGTGAATCGAAGTTAAATACCTTTAGCGATGGGTTCAAAGTTCTTAGAACCATTGCTTCCTTGTGCAGAGATTATAAACCACTATTTTTCTTTACAATATTGGCACTGTTATTCTTTGCAGTGGGGATGATACTGTTTATCCCGGTATTCTCTGAATATTTAAGTACAGGATTGGTACTTCGATTCCCTACGTTGTTTGTGTCTTGTATGAGTTTTATTATAGCAATGCTTATGTATGTCTGTGGACTAATCTTAAGTGTAATAGCAAAGAAACATCGACAGTTGTTTGAACTATATTTATATCAGTTAGAAAAAACGGAGGAATAAAAATGAAGGGTATTATTTTAGCAGGTGGTAGTGGTACAAGACTTTATCCACTTACAAAGGCAATTTCAAAACAGATTATGCCTATTTATGACAAACCAATGATTTATTATCCATTGTCTACTTTAATGTTGGCTGGAATTAGGGAAGTGCTTATTATATCAACTCCTAGAGATTTGCCAGTATTTGAAGAACTTTTAGGGGATGGAAGCCAACTTGGAATGGAGATTTCCTATGCAGTGCAAGAGGCACCAAATGGTTTGGCAGAGGCTTTCATTATTGGCGCCGACTTTATTGGAGATGATGCAGTCGCATTAGTATTAGGAGATAACATCTTCTATGGACAGAGCTTTTCAAAGGTGCTTCGCCAAACGGCAGAACGTACAGAGAACAATGCGGGAGCTACTATTTTTGGTTACTATGTTCGCGATCCAAGAGAATATGGTGTAGTTGAATTTGATGAAGAAGGAACTGCAATTTCTATTGAAGAAAAACCGGAACATCCAAAGTCAAATTATGCAGTTCCAGGTTTATATTTCTATGACAATGATGTTGTAAAGATTGCGAAGTCTATTCAGCCATCTGCTCGTGGAGAATTAGAAATTACTGCAGTAAATAATGCATACCTTGAAAGAGGAGATTTACATGTTGAAACTTTAGGCCGTGGATTTGCCTGGCTTGATACAGGAAATCATGATATGTTACTTGCAGCTGCGAACTTTGTTTCAACTTTCCAAAAGAGACAGGGACTTTACATTTCTTGTATTGAAGAAATTGCTTATAAACGTGGATTCATTGACAAAGATCAGCTTTTAAAATTGGCAGAACCATTAATGAAGACAGAGTATGGAAAATATCTTGTGGAAGTAGCAGAAGGTTTATAAGATATGGGAATCATTCGTCGTGGATTGGCGTTTTGTAAAAAAGTTTATAAGTTTGGACCAGACAATGCCATAAAAGGTAGAAAAATTCGAATTGATTATTTGAAGCATAATTATAATCCTTTTTCTCATACAAAGATCCAGGAACAATATTTAAAGAGGGCAATTACAAATTGTAAACTAGACTTTACGGTTATCATACTTGGAGATGAGAATGAAAAAACCTATGAGTCTGTTAAAGCTCAGCTTATAAAGCCAAAAGACATTCTTTATGGGAAAACCTTAACGAACATAAATGAGATAGCTAAGAAGGAAGAAACAGACTATATAGTGATTCTTCCTTCCGGCTGTTTATTAAGTGATGTTTATTTGGCAAATATTGCTATGAGATTACAGGATGAATCAAGGGTGTGCCCAAAACTTATTTATACTGATTCTATGGATTTTAAAGGGAATTATTTCTTTAAATCCGATTACGGTCCAGATAGTTTAAGTGCTCAAAACTATATTGGAAACATATTTGCAGTAAATCGAGAAGCCTTTCTAAAAGAGGGAGGATTCCAAAAAGATGATATAGATTCGGGAATACATGAATTTTTATTATCTTTTACAAAGACTGCTTTTGAGGATATAGAAAAAGAAGAAGAAATTATGCATATTACTTCTCCACTAGATTATTATCCGACCTTTGAATTAGAAATAGTGCCGTTTTCTTATGAGATTCAAAATCATCCAAAGATCTCTATTCTTATTCCAAACAAGGATAATAAGGAAGTACTAAAAACATGTATAGATTCTGTTTTGACGAAATCCACATATGATAATTATGAAATAATAATTATTGAAAATAATAGTGAACAACAGGAAACTTTTGATTATTATGAATCCTTAACGGATGAAAGGATCAAGGTAATTACCTGTGTTACGGATTGGAATTATTCTTATATAAACAATTATGGATTAAAGTCTGTAACTGGTGAATATGTTATATTTTTAAATAACGATACAGAGGTGATTTCTTCAGATTGGATGGAGCAAATGTTGTATTTTGCGCAGAGAAAGGATGTGGGTGCTGTAGGAGCAAAACTTTTATACCCAGATCATACCATTCAACATGGAGGTGTAACCCTTGGAATTCGAGGAATTGCAGGCCATGCGTTTTTAGGATTTCCTGAAGAATCAAAGGGATATATGAATCGATTGATTTGTGTGCAAAATGTATCAGCTGTTACTGCAGCCTGCATGATGGTGAAAAAAACCATTCTTGATGAGGTCAAAGGATTTGATGAGGATTTTGCAGTTGCTTTTAATGATGTTGATTTATGTATGAGAATTCGTAAATTGGGATATCGTATCGTAATGAATCCGCATGCAAGACTCTTTCATTATGAATCAAAAAGTCGAGGGCATGATGAAAATAATGCAGAAAAATTAAAGCGGTTTAACCGTGAATGTGATCGATTCGGAAAGCGTTGGTATCCTGAGTTAATGGGAATAGATCCCTATTATAATAGAAATTTAACCATGTCTGCGGATGATTTTTCCTATGCAGATATTTATGAATAAGAGGTAGAGTATGGATGCATCCATTGTGATCCCTGTAAAAAACGGGGGTAAACGTTTTGAAGATGTATTAAAAATGATATTTGCTCAAACTACAAATTACACCTATGAAGTGATTTGTGTTGATTCTGGTTCCTCTGACGATTCTGTGGCAGTGGCTAAGAAATATGGAGCAGATGTATATGAAATTCCACCAGAGGAATTTGGACATGGGAAGACAAGAAATTATGGGGCTTCTCTTGGAACGGGTGAGTTTATTATATTCTTAACCCAGGATGCAACCCCTGCATCAGTTCATTGGCTGGACGCCATGATTGATGCCATGAAGTTGGATGAACAAATTGCAGGAGGATTCGGAAAACATCTTCCATATGGAGATTGCAATCCACCAGATCGCCAGATGTTAGAAAATCATTTTGGACGATATGGAAATGAAAACTTTATTCATGAACTAACAGAAGATAAAAAGCAGCAATATTTTGAGGATGAAGGATATCGCCAGTATTTAAGTTTTTTTTCTGACAATTGTTCCTGTTTGCGTAGAAGTGTATGGGAGAAAATCCCTTACGATGATACGGATTTTTCAGAAGATCAGATATGGGCTAGAAAAATATTAGAAGCTGGATATAAAAAGGTTTATGTGCCAGAGGGGGCGGTATACCACTCCCACAATTATCCCATCAGTACCTATGGTCAAAGATATTATGATGAGTTTAAAGCACTATATCGGGTGCAACAGGCTTCTTTTTGTCCAGATTTAAAAACTTATATTCGAAGAGTATTAGGTGATACAAGATACCAGTGCAGTTATATAAAGCATTGTGGCGATTATAAAGCAATGGAAAAAATCAAATGGTATTTTTATTGTTTGAGAAGAAATATGATTCGATATGAGGCGGCCCATCGAGCAGTACAGTACTTCTCTTTGAGCGAGGAAAAGCAAAAGAAAATGGATGAGAAATATTCTCAACAATTAAAGCAGATTAAAGGGTAAACAATGAGTGTAAAAAGAAAAGTTAGAACAATAATTGAAAATTTTGTGGGGAAGTATGGATATTCTTTGGTAAAAGATAATCCATATGGGGAAGATATTACAATGAGCCAGCGTTATCCCTGGATTGTGGATCGAAAAGAAATTCCTTTCGATAAAGAAGCCTTTCAAAACCGAGGGGAGAAAATAACACTTTCCTGGGTAATTCCAAATTTAGGACCGGGCTCTGGCGGACATTTAGATATTATTCGAGCAATCCATATTTTGCACACCATGGGAATAAAGAATCGAATTTATATTTACAATGGAAATGAGAATACACCTTCTCATGAATTAAAAAACGCTGTAAAAGAATTTTATGGCTATGACTTGGAAGATGACGAAATATATGCATCTACAAAGATGATGACCTATACAGATGGCGTAATCGCCACTTCGTGGCAGACCGCCTATATTGTTCGTAATTTTAATAACTGCATTACAAAATTTTATTTTGTTCAGGATTATGAGCCATATTTTTATCCTATTGGTTCAGAATATGCCTTTGCAGAAAATACTTATAAATTTGGTTTTAGAGGAATTACTGCAGGGGGATGGCTTGAAAAAAAATTACATGATGATTATGGAATGAAAACAAAGGGATTTTCTTTTTCTTATGAAAGAAATCTTTATCATAAAATTGAAAAAAGAGATGATAAAAATCGTATCTTTTTTTATGCAAGACCTTATACAGAACGTCGAGCATTTGAGGTGGGCGTATTAGCTTTTGAAGAGTTAGCCCGTCGCATGCCAGATGTAGAAATTGTATTAGCAGGTCAGAAGCTAAATGCCTTCAAACTAAATTTCCCTTATGTAGATAAAGGAATTATGAAATTAGAAGATTTATGTGATTTGTATTCTCAGTGTGATATGTGCGTTGTGCTTTCCATGACAAATCTTTCTTTATTACCAATGGAGGTAATGGCTTCAAATTCAGTGGTTGTTAGTAACAGAGGAGATAATAATGCCTGGTTATTGAATGAGGAAAATTCAGTACTGGTAGATACAGATCCTATGGAAATTGCAGACCGTTTGGAATACTTCCTTAAGCATAAGGAAGAGCTGGCGATTCGAAGAGAAAATGGTTTGAAAGAAGTAGAAAAATACACCTGGGAAGGTGAAATAAAAAAGGTATATGACTTTGTTAATGAGTGCATTAATGAGGATATGCAAAAGTATTTATAAAAAAGGAGAAACCTTTTGAAAAAAGTATTGGTATTAGGTGGCAATGGATTTATTTGCCGAAATCTTGTAAAAACACTAGTCCAAGGTGAAGATGAAGTATATAGTTTTGATTTACATATCCCAGAGAAAAAAATCCCTAAGGTTCACTATTTAGAAGGTGATTTTTTTGATGACTATGTTTTGAAAAATGTAGTGCAGGGAATGGATATTGTATATCATGGTATTTGTACATTAAATCCAGGTAACTCTAATGACAAATATATGCAGGGGTATACCAGGGATTTGGTACAAACAGTAAAATTATGTGATTTGCTTCGTGAGAATAACGCTAGAATGATTTTTTTGTCTTCTGGTGGTACGGTATATGGAAAACAACCGGAAATGCCTATAAAGGAAACGGTACTTCCTAGACCTATTAATCACTATGGAAATTTAAAACTCTGTAGCGAAAATATGATTCGTGTATTTAATGTACAAAATGATACGGACTTTCGTATAGTTCGAATATCAAATCCATATGGTCCGGGGCAGGATTATCAAAAAGGCGTGGGCTTTATTGATGCAGCTTTAAAAAGAGGCTTGGCAGGAGAAAAAGTACAGGTCTATGGAGATGGTAGTGTTGTTAGAGATTATATCTATATTGAAGATGTTTGTAATGTTTTAGCCCATATGGGTATGGACCCTGGAAAACATGATATTATCAACCTTGGTAGTGGAAGAGGTGCTTCTATGCAGGAAATCCTTTCCATTGTAAAAGGATTTATTCCTAATCTACAAGTGGAGTATTTGCCGGGGCGATCTGTGGATGTACCAGAGATTTATTTGGATAATCATCGATTAATGAAACTATATCCATCAAAATTAACTACATTAGAAGATGGAATTAAAAAATATTATGAGTATTTAAAGGAGTTATAAACATGAGTAAGATTACAGTTACAAAAAATTGCAATGGAATTGAAGGACTTCACGTAATTGAACCAAAGGTATTTGGTGATGACAGAGGATATTTTACAGAAACATATAATTACAATGATTTTGCAGAAGAAGGAATCGATGTAAAATTTGTTCAGGACAATCAGTCTGCATCTAAAAAAGGTGTATTACGTGGTTTACATTTCCAGATTAACTATCCTCAGGATAAGCTGGTTCGTGTAATTAGAGGACGTGTATTTGATGTTGCTGTAGATTTAAGAGATGGATCTGATACTTATGGAAAATGGTTTGGTGTTGAACTAACAGCAGAGAATAAAAAACAGTTATTTATCCCTAAAAATTTTGCTCACGGATTTATTGTATTATCGGATGAAGCAGAGTTCTGTTACAAGGTAACTGATTTTTATCATCCAAACGATGAGGGTGGATTAATGTGGAACGATCCAGATATCGCTGTAGAATGGCCAATGCCAGAAGGAATGGGACCAGACGATTTAATTTTATCTGATAAAGATAAGGTAAACGACAGCTATCAGGAATTTTTAAAAAAGAAAAATAGCTAAGGATAGAAACTATGAGTAAGAATTTTGCCTGTGTGGAAATAGTAAAAGAACTGATAGAAAATAGAAAACTAGTTTTCACTCTTGGAAAAAATGATTTTAAAACGAAATATGCGGGACAATACTTAGGTATTGTCTGGGCATTTGTTCAGCCTGTAATTACAGTATTGGTATATTGGTTTGTATTTGAAAAAGCCTTAAATCAAGGAACTCGAATCACAAAGGCAGGAATTGAAGTGCCTTATGTTTTATGGCTGATTGCGGGCTTAGTACCTTGGTTTTATTTCTCGGAGTTGATGGCACAGGGAACATCGGCATTAATTGATTATAACTATTTGGTAAAAAAGGTTGTATTTAATATTAGTACTTTGCCAGTAGTAAAAATGATTTCTAGTCTATTTGTTCATTTTTTCTTTGTGGCATTTACTTTATTTTTGTATTGTTTATATGGAAATTATCCAGATTTGTATACATTGCAGTTAATCTATTATTCCGTGGCAATGTCCATATTTATACTTGGATTTATCTATGCGTCAAGTGCAATTGTGGTTTTCTTTAGAGATTTCTCTCAGGTGATTAGCATTGCTCTTCAAGTAGGCATGTGGGTTACCCCTATTATGTGGAATCTGGATGGAATGGTTACGGCAGGACGCATTGGTAAGACTTTAGAAATAATCATAAAATTAAACCCTATGTATTACATTGTAAATGGTTATAGAGAATCTCTAATTTCAAAGGTTTGGTTTTGGGAGAATCCTACCCTTACCATTTACTATTGGGGGTTGACTATTTTTATGTTTGTATTTGGCACATCTGTATTTAGAAAATTAAAAGTTCATTTTGCAGACGTGTTGTAAGGAATAGAGTTATGGAAGAATATGCAATTCAAGTAAAAGATGTCAGCAAGATGTATAAATTATTTGATGACAATAAGTCACGAGTAATGGATGCTCTTGGACTGACAAAGAAACAACTATATAAAGAACACTATGCTTTGCATCATATGGAGTTTGATGTAAAAAAAGGAGAAACCGTAGGATTAATCGGAACCAATGGTGCTGGTAAATCCACCATATTAAAAATCATAACTGGTGTATTACATCCAACCGAGGGGAATGTGGAGATTGATGGAAGAATCTCTGCACTTCTAGAGTTAGGGGCTGGATTTAATATGGAGTATACCGGCATTGAAAATATTTACCTAAATGGAACAATGATTGGGTTCTCAAAAGAAGAAATAGATGAGAAGTTAGATGATATTTTAAATTTTGCCGATATTGGAGATTTTGTTTATCAGCCGGTGAAAACCTATTCTTCAGGTATGTTTGTTCGTTTGGCTTTTGCAGTAGCAATTAATATTGATCCTGAAATTCTGATTGTAGATGAAGCCCTTTCTGTTGGTGATGTTTTCTTCCAGGCAAAATGCTATAAAAAGTTTGAAGAATTTAAGGCAATGGGAAAGACAATCCTATTTGTAAGTCATGATTTATCCAGCATTACAAGATATTGTGATCGTGTCATTTTATTAAACAAAGGTCGTAAGCTTGCAGAAGGCACCCCTGGAGAAATGGTAAATCTTTACAAGCGAGTTTTGGCGGGAGCTGCTGATGTTGAGGGGATTGAAGCTGGAGAAAAAGGCGCATTAGAACCTAAAACCGGTAGTGTGATAGATAAAGACGGAATGTGGAAAAGTCACTTTACCATTAACCCTAAGGTGGACGAGTATGGTGATGGTAAAGCAGAAATTATAGATTTCGGTGTGTTTGATGAAAGAAATCTTGTAACAAATACACTTCAAAAAGGAGAGAAATTTACCATTCGCTCAAGGGTAAAGTTCCATTCGAAAATGGAAAATCCTATTTTTACTTATACCTTAAAGAATATTCAGGGAGTAGCGATTACTGGTACTAACACCATGTATGAAAAAGTAGATACAGATACTGCAAATGATGGTGATGTATATGAAGTTGCTTTTTCTCAGGAAATGAGTCTTCAGGGCGGTGAATACTTATTATCGATTAGTTGTACCAGCTATGAAGGTGGAGAATTCCATGTTCATAATCGTTTATATGATGTAATTAACTTAACGGTGATTTCGACACAAAACACCGTAGGATTTTATGATATGTTTTCTGAAGTTTCAGTGGAACGTAATGGAGAAACCATATTAAACTAGTGGGGGTCACTTTGAAACAAGAAGAATTAATGCGAATACAAAGCATTGTGGAAGATGGGAAAAACCTTTCTTATTCCGAAAAAAAAGAATATTTCCAGACAGAAGCATTCCATAGCGAATCGGTGTCTGTATTGGAACAGTTATCTTATTATAGAGAAAATCTCTACAATTGGTATCCGTTTCAATCCAGTGATCGTGTTTTAGTTTTAGGATGTGAGTGTGGCTATCTAACGGACTTTCTTTGCCAAAAGGTGAAGAAAGTTGTTTGCGTTGAACAGGAAAAAATATTTTCAGATATTTGTAATTCGAGATTTCATCAATATGAGAATTTTCAAATGGTAATCGTAGATCATCTCCTTTCCTTTGCAAAAGATGAAAAAGAGGAATATGACATTATTATCTGTGATCATGGCATAGAAAAATATGGAGAAGCCTTATTTGAAGTTTTAAAAGAGCTTTGTAAGAGTACTACTACCGTATTTGTTTCTGGTTCTAATCGTTTGGGAATGAAATATTGGAATGGGGCGCAAACAAAACAATATCCCAATCTGTTTGCAGGATTGCAACAAGATTATGTGAAAGTGGAACATAGATTGTATTCCAGAAAAGAATATATAAAACTATTTGCGCGGGCAGGGTTCGTAGATGATATTTATGAGTATTATCCTTATCCCGATGAAGTATTCCCAACTGCAATTTATTCAGAAAATCGTCTTCCTAAAGTAGGAGAATTAAATAAACAGTTAAGGGATTTTTCTGAAAAGAAGGTAAGCTTTTTTAAAGAAAACGAAGCGTTTGATGTTGTAATTGAACAGGAAAACTTCCCAGAGTTTTCCAACGGGTTATTATTTGTATTACAGGTGAAATAAAATGGAAAGAATTATTTATTCTAAGTTTTCCAATGACAGAAAAAAAGAATATGCTTTGGTAACAAAAATTCTATCAAAGGATAATGAATTATATGTGTTAAAGGAAAGTGAGGAAGAAACAGCAAAAAACCATATATTTAAGCTCGTGGAAATCTGTGAGGGGTTAAAAAAACAACTTTTAGATACAGACTTTTATGTTCCTATGAGTAAGAAAACAACCAATGGAATCAGAATGGAATATGTAGAAGGCAAGACGCTAGAAGAACATTTTGACGAATTATTAGTAGAGGGAAAAACAAAGGAATGTGCAGAAGAAATATATGATTTTTTAAAAGATCTTTTGGAAAAAATACCACACAGTGATTTTAAGATGACAGAAGAATTTTCTGACGTCTTTGGTGAGGTAACATTGCCAGAGGGGTTATCTAGTTTTGAATGGTCAGATATTGATTTAATTTTCCCTAATATTATTTTGAGTAATAAAGGAAAAGCTATTATTGATTATGAATGGACGTTCCATTTTCCTGTTCCGGTGGAGTATATTTGGTTTCGCTCACTTCATAGCTATATTGATTATAGCGAGAAGAGAAAAGAACTTTTAGATTATAACTTATATGAGAAACTTGGAATTACAGAAGATATGATAGGTGCATTTTGGAAGATGGAAGATGCTTTCCAAAGTGGTATTTATGAAAAGAGTAGTTCCTTGGATGAGTTCCATGAAAAGGTGGGGCTTGAGCATTTTTCTTTTCCTTCTGATTATGAGTGTATTCATATGCCAGAGGAAACACCTGGTGATTTCTTACGTGTTATAGCAGAATTAGAATCCGAAATTGACAGACAGGTAGAGCGTAAGATGGAAGGGTCTTGCTCTATAAAAAAATTAATTTTATGGGCAGCAAAACTTTATGGTAGCGCATCAGAGAAAGAAAAAGAGTTGGCTCATAGAAGTATGAATGCCTCCATGTATTCCTACGATATTTTATTTCCAAATGAGTTGCAACATGATGAATTTATAGTAGTAGATACTGTGAATCAGAAAGCAATGGATGGGCTAAATAGTGGAAAAATTGTTGTAGTGGATGATTGGCTTTATGACAAAGAAGAAGTGACTCTATGTGATTTACTAGAAGAAAAAACTGAACTGGATTGCAGTTTGTCTTTTTCATATAAGAATGCAAAAGTGTTTTTAGAAGAACGAATGAAAGATGAACAGAAAAAAACACAAACACTGTTTTCTAATGTGAGAAAAAGAGAAAGAGAAAAAAATGAGAGAAATCTTGCTACGAAAAAAAAGAACGTCATATTCTTTTTGGTTTTAGGAGTTTTGACTGTTTTTCGTATTGGTTTGCAACTTCGCTTGCCTATAGGAGCATTTCCTGCTCAATATAGTGACGATGGTATTATGATGAGTAATGCCATTAATCTTATGCAGGGAAACTATTTAGGAGAGTATAATTCCTATGTTTTAACAAAGGGGATTTCTTATTCCTTGTTTTTGGTACTTACTTATGCAACCATGATTCCTTATGGAATGATGTTATGTATATGGAATATTATTTCTGCAGTAGTGTTTTTGCGCGGAATTTCGCCTCGGATATATTCAAAAAAATTATTTGCATTTTTATATTTGGTATTACTGTACTTACCAATAGGAATGGATCGATTTATTGGAACAAGAATTTATCGAATTGGAATTATGCCTTACTTTGCTCTTTTGGTAGCTGGCTGTGCAATTGGTGCTTATCTTAGAAGGGATAAGGGAAGCAAAGCTCTTTTGCCATGGCTGATCTTTGAGGGATTATTCCTGGCATTTTTCTATAATATTCGTGAAGATTCTATTTGGATTATGCCATTAGTATTTGTGATTCTAATCATAGAGATAGCTTTAGTTTTCGGTGGATTGTGTAAGAAAGAGATGAATCTTTCGAAATTTCTTAAAAGAAGTTTGTTGTATTTACTTCCCATCCTTATATTGTTTGGAACACAGCAGATTTATAAAGGGGTAAATTATTGTGTATATGGAATTGCAGAAGTAAATGATCGAGCAGGATCTTCCTATGCGGATGTATTAGAGGATTTATATCATATTGATGGCGAAATTGAGAGAGTAGATGTCTGGGTAACACAGGAAATGCTTCAGAATGCCATTGATGTAAGTCCAACACTTGCATCGATTGAGAAAGAAATCCATGAGAATATGGCTCAATGGGCAGTGGAAAAGCAGGTACGTGGAGATTTAGTTGGTTGGGCATTGCGAGAAGCAGTAGCAGAAGCTGGCTATTATAAAGATGCTGTTTCAACCGAAGCGTTCTATGCTGATGTTCACAAAGAACTAACAGACGCTTTTTCCAACGGCTCTTTAAAGGAAAGGGATGGAATCTATTTATCTTCACAGTTACAGGCAACAACTCCAAAAGAACTTGTAAAGGTAGTATTAAAATCTCTTCGCACAATGTTTTATGATAGTACCTATTACGAAGTGAAGGCAGAAGCTCAAAAAGCTCAAGGAAATGTAGATGAAGTCCGTACCTTCGAAAGAGTTACTGGACAACTTGCAGTAATGACAGAAAAGGATTTAAAGGGATATAACAAAGAAGCGATTACGGTTGCTAATGCAATTATTTTTGTTTATCGCATTCTGGGATTTATCACTACGCTTTTAAGTGTAGTTGCATATTTATATTTAACAATTTCACTGTTGAAAAAAAGAAAGTACCAAAATGTTATCTGTATGGATTCATGGTTGATTTTAACAGGTCTTATTCTCAGTGCATTTGTACTTTGTTTTGGAGTAATGATGGCCATGCGATGGTTTGTGGACAATGTGAATATTTGGTCTGCTTTTTATACAGCAGCTTGTTTTCCATATATTGTATTGTTTAAATGGCTGGCACTTTACTTAGGTTATAAAGAGTATAAGGAAGGATAATATGATTATTAAACTTGGAATTGCCTGTATAGGAATTCTTCTGTCTTCCCTATGTGTGGGACTGAATTTTATAAAGGAAAAATTTAATATTGTGGAAGCGGTATTATATGGATTTCTTGGAGTCTTGGGAGGATTAGAAGTCATTTCTCTTCCGTGCATCTATCTTAGACAAAGCTTTTCTTCGTTTTTTTTGATCGGACTTATTGCAGTAGTTGTAGCATCTGTTATAGGTGTGTTTAGAAAGCGTAAATATTTGCTGACCTGGATAAAGGAAAGTGTTCGGGGAATTCCTAAAAATATATATTTCTTTATATTTTTGGTTTTCTTATTGGGACAGGTAGGAATATTACAGCTTACTTATCATATGGATGAAGATGATGCCTTTTATGTTGCTACTAGTACGACTTCGATAGATACGGATACGTTATATATTTATGATGCATTTACAGGAGAAGCTTATGATACCTATCCAGCAAGATATGTATTATCCCCATTTCCTTTGTATACAGCTTTTGTAGCAAAATGTTTCGGTCTTCGACCTATGGTGGTAGCCCATACAGTTTTTGCAGCTGTTATGATTATATTGGCGTATGGTGCAATCTGGCTGTTTTCGGAATTATTCTTTGAGGATGGAGAAAAGAAAAGTATTGTCATGGTAATAGCTTCAGGACTTACAGTATTTTCTTATTATTCTGCTGACATTGCAGGAGCTAGACTTTTGCTTCGCCCATGGCAGGGGAAAACTCTGTTAGCATCCATTGTATTGCCAGTCATATTGTATTTTGTTTTAAAATGCGGGAAAAAAGCGAGTATGTCGCTTTTGGAATTTTGTCTGTTATTTCTTATGATGTTAGGCGCATGCTTTGTATCCTCTATGGGAATTGTTTTATCAGTTGTTATGCTTGGTGTTATTCTTGTAGTTTTATTTTTGCAGACAAAAAATATAAAAATGTTGTTGCAGGGAATTGCTTGCTGCATTCCAGGAGCAGCACTTTCTTTGATTTATTTAATGATTCGATAGGATAGAAAAATGATAGAAGTATTTGCGGATGTAATGAAAAACTTTTTAGAGTTTTTCAATGGAAATTATACTTATATAGTTTTATATGTATTGGCCTTAATTGTAATGGTTATCTGGATGAAGAAAAAAGATGTGACAAAGAATCTTATCTGGATGAGTATTCTATTATCTATTGTAATTTTCTGCCCAATTACTGCAAAGATAATTATGGTGGGACTTGGAGATAATGTATATTGGAGGATGTTTTGGCTATATCCATTCATTCCAGTTATTTCAGTTGCATTGACTTTATTAGTATCAAAGGTAAAGCATAAATTGTTACGTTTTTTTGCAGTGGGAATGTGCGGAGTGTTTATTCTTTTGGCCGGGAATTCCGTCATCAGTAAGGAATTGTTTGATCGAGCAGAAAACTATGAAAAGACTCCACAGTACGTAATAGAAGTTTGTAACATGATTAACGAGGATGCAAAAGAGCAGAATATTACAGATAAAAAATTAGCAACCTGCTCAGCATTTTTATTATATGTGAGACAATATGATGCTACATTAAAAATGGAAAATAGTAGAGAAAACATTCGTGGGTTTGATGATAGAGAAAATGCATCTATGATTTTTCAATACTTATGTGGTCAAAATGAGAGCATTGATTATGATGAGCTGGCAGAATTACTTCGGGAAGAAAACTGTTCCTACATTGTTTTAGATATGGAATATCAGACAGAAATGGGAAGCGAATTAGTAAATCGGGGCTTTACTCCTGTTGGAAATTATGGACAGTATTATGTTTATAGAGATGGATTCATCAATCTTATGGAACCAATTGAAAACAACGAAGTGGTCAGTCAGTTTGCAACTTCTGATTCGGGATATTTAATCGGACAATACGCGTCCTTAACAGGGGATCAATCTTCCTTTTATACTATTACAGATACAAAAGGACATTTGATTGTTATTGACGGAGGATGGAAAGGGGATAGCGAATATGTTCGTCAGGTAATTGATTACTTTGGCGGAAAAGTGGATGCCTGGATTATTACACATCCTCACTTTGACCATGTTCGTGCCTTTAATACCTTAATGGCATCAGAAAACTGCCCAGAAATCACTACGATTTATGCTTCTGAATTTGATTATGATCAATATAAAGAAGAAGCCAAAAACTGGGATCATTTTGAAGACTTTGAAGATTTTTTAAGCGTTACAAAGGATGCTACGAATTTAGAATATTTACATGCAGGAGACTCTTTGGAAATTTGTGGCTTACAAGTGGATGTTTACCATGATTATTCTACCAAAGATGGGGGAGATGCCTGTAATGATGGTTCTTTGGTTTTTGAAGTGACAGCAAACCAACAAAGTATGCTCTTTTGTGGAGATACAGGAGAGGAACAGTCAGAGACGATTATAGAAAATTATGGAGAACAACTTTCAGCAGATTATCTTCAAATGGGACACCACGGAAATGGCGGGTTAAATGAAGAATTCTATAAATTAGTTTCTCCTTCAGTGGCTTTTTTCGATGCACCAGAGTGGCTTATGAATCCAGAGGGAGAAACTACCTATACCACACCTGAAAATCGTGAGTTGATGGAGTCCCTAGGTGCAAAGATTTATTATTTTAATACAGCACCAAATTATATTATTTTGGATTAAACGACAATAGGAGTATAGTATGCAGGGAAAGAAAAAAATATTTACCATTGTGTTTTTTGCATTTGCAGGAGCACATATTTTAACATTTACCCACGGAGATTCTACTAGAATTATGGAATGGGCGAAGCTATTTTTAGATAGCTTGTTTTCTGGAAATATTAGAAATTATGCTGAAGTATTATTGGATAAAGATATCCCTTCAAACTACAGCATTTTTATTCATATTATAAATTCCATTTGGGTGCTTCCTGTATATGGGATTGATACTTTTATAGATGGAGATATACCTTTATATGTGTATTCCATGTGGCACCGTGTGCTGTCAGTTCTGCTTACGTTTATTACTATGGGCTATATAGAAAAAATAGGAATACATTTTGGTGTGTCTAGGGAAAAAATGGAAGTTGCTACGTTTTTCTATGGCATTTCTACACCACTAATTGTAGGAACTTATGCTATGGGACAAATTGATGCATACCCAACGTTGTTTATGGTAATGGGGTTATATTATTTGCTTGAAGAAAAAACGACAGAATCCATTTTATCCTTTTCAGTGATTTTATTTTTAAAACCGTTTGCCTTTATGTATATAGCTCCTATGCTGCTGTTATATTTTGCAGATAAATGGAAAAAAGCAATTCCTTATGGAGTATTAGTCGGTATAGTTTGGATTGTGAAAAAACTTGTTACAAAGATATTTATCGGATATGGAGATATGGTCTATGTAGAAGAGGTGGAATGGGATCATTTAAGCTTCTTTTTCACTTCAGAGATAAATGTCTTACCACTTTTTGTATTAACGGTGGGAGTTGTACTTTGTATCTGTTTTGTAAAGGGCATGAAAGGAAAGGTGAAAGAGTGGGATTATATTTACTATCCATATGTAGTATTTTTAGCTTTTGTAGCATTTAACTTTTGGAATCCCCAGTGGTTTTTGTATGGGATGCCTTTTATCACAATTATATTGTGTAAGATGTGTAATGAAGCAGAAGCAATGGCTTTTGGTGCAGGCATAAATGGGGCATATTTACTCTTTAACTATTGTGCTTTTAATGGCATGGTGGAAAGTAATATGATTGCAGGTGGACTTATTGCAAAAACAAGTGGCATTAAGTGGAAAAGTGCAAGCTTACTTGGATTAATTGCAAATAAAATGCCTACAATATCAGGGTACATAACTTCAATTAGTTTAGGAATATTAGTGGCTTGTATGATATATGTTTGTTATGCTACTAGGAAAGAGACGTTAGAAGCAGAAGTAGTGGATGCATCTTTGTTTGAAAATAAGAAAAAAGCTTTTTTGGTTTTATTTGTGATGATATCCATATTTATGATTATATATTCTTATTTTGAGCTATTTAGATGGAATTAATTCCATTTGAATATAAAATGGTGAGTGGGCATGAAGTTCTTAATGTGCTGCGAGTTAGGAATGAAATGTCTTTTGGTTTTGTGCTTTAAAATGCTCGAAAGAGTAAATTTTGCATGGAGGAAAAAATAAATGAAAAAATTTTTCAGCAAAAAGAGAAACATAGTGATTGCCGTAATTGTTGTAATTGCATTAGCTGCAGCAGGTGTTGGCGGATACTATTATTTCTTTGTTGGAACAAGTAGCGAGGATATTGCATATGTGTCCAGCGTAGCAACAATTACAGGCCAGACTGCAAATGGATTAAATAATCGCTATGCAGGTGTTGTAGAGGCCGAAGAGACTTGGAGTGTAGCATTGGATAGTTCTTTAACGGTTAGTGAGACTTATGTTGAAGTAGGACAGGAGGTAGAGGCAGATACTCCTTTATTTTCCTATGATATGACTGAAACAGAAGCATCCCTTCGAAGTGCACAGTTAGAACTAGAAAGATTAAACAACGAACTTACTGCAATGCAAACAGATTTAAATGAGTTAGTTGCTGCAAGGGATGCAACAGGGGATGAAAGTGCAAAGGCGGAATATACAGTTGAAATTCAACAGTCCCAGTTAGATATTACCTCAAAGCAGTATGATATTACTTCGAAAAAAGAGGAAATTACAAAACTTCAGGAAACGTTAAATAAGGGAACGGTAAACAGTAAAATCGCAGGAGTGGTAAAGTCAATTGCATCATCAGATAGTAGTGAGATGTCTGATTCAAATGCATTTATTACCATTGTAAATATGAATAAGTTCCAAATTAAAGGAAGTGTAAATGAACAGAATTTAGCTTCTTTATCTGCAGATTTACCAGTCATTGTGTATTCAAGATCAGATAGCGAGGCTTATTGGAAGGGAACGATTACAAAGGTAGATTCGAATAATGCTACAAGTAATGGTTCTGATGAGACTGACTCAGATGAAATGACGTCTTCCTCTAACTACCCATTCTATGTTTCAGTAGAAGATACCACTGGTTTAAATATGGGACAGCACGTTTATATTGAACTAGACCAAGGACAGTTGGAAGAGGATACTTCTGCTATTTCATTAGAGGAATACTATATCGATATGACAGATGAACAAAATCCATTTGTTTGGGTGGATGAAGATGGTAAGCTGGCAAAACGAAGTGTAACCCTTGGCGAATATAATGAGGATACCATGACCTACGTAATAACAGATGGGTTAGACCTTACTGACTTAATTGCAGTGCCTTATGAAGGATTAAAAGAGGGTATGGAGACTTCAAATATGGATGAAGTAGATACAGAGGATGTCAGTGAAGAAGGTGACTACGAAGAGTCTGAAGAATCAGAAGGCGATGTAGAAGAATTAACCGATGATTCTGAAATGGAAGATGAGGGTGAAATAGAGGAGTAATCCCGGAGGAGAATAAATTGATTTTAGAAATGAAAAACGTTTATAAAGATTTTCCTCAGGGAGATTTCACTGTAAACGTATTAAAACATATTAATATTCAAATCCAAGAAGGCGATTATGTTGCTATTACTGGACCATCCGGTTCTGGAAAAACCACAATGATGAACTTAATCGGTTGCTTGGATTCAGTTACCAAAGGCCAAATGATTTTGGATGGAGAGGATGTTAGCTCTTATACAGATAATCAACTTTCTGATTTAAGACTCCATAAAATTGGATTTGTATTTCAGAACTTTGAATTGTTAGGACAAAAGAGTGCAATTAAAAATGTTTGTGTTCCTTTGGCTTTTGCAGGAGTTCCGAAAAAAGAACAAATGGAAAGAGCAAAGGAAGCTTTAGAGAGGGTAGGATTAGGAGAGAGATTAGATTTCAAACCAAATCAGTTATCCGGTGGACAAAAACAAAGGGTTGCAATTGCAAGAGCCATGATCAATCGTCCACGTATTTTACTTGCAGATGAGCCTACAGGTGCATTAGATTCAGCATCAGGAAAGGCAGTAATGGAGCTCTTTCAGCAGTTAAATGATGAAGGAACTACTATTATAATGATTACTCATGACGCAGATGTTGCAGCAAAGGCGAAACGCAGAGCTGTAATGCGAGATGGTATATTAACTTCAGATGATGAGACTTTGGTACCACCTTATGAGGGAGAGGAGGTGCCTGAAAATGACCAATAAAGAGTGGAGTCTTAAGAAAAAGATTATTGTTGGCATTCTTGTTGGAATTCTCATATTTGCATTAGTGATTGGTGTCGTTTATATCGCTGTGTATTCTAATATGGGAAAGGTTCGCGTTATCCCTGTATCTGATGCCATTGGATATGATTCTGATTCTGATCAGTATACTATGGAAGGAAGTATTAGCACAGGGGTTACTCAAGATGTAACAACAGAAGATGGAAAAGTTTCTGAAATTTTAGTAAAGGTTGGAGACTATGTTGAAAAGGGCACTGCTTTAGTGAGATTAGATGCAACTGAAGCTCAACTTCAATTAGAACAGGCGAAAATTGATTTACAATCAAAGCAGGTTGATTTGAATAATGCTTATGCAAAGCAGGAAATGCTGAATAATGCTCAAAGTTATGTAGAGACAATAAAAGTTCCTGTGGATTCTGATGATGAAGACAGTTCTGAAAGCGATTCTGATTCTTCTAGTGAAAGTTCTGATTCATCATCAGATTCAGAGTCTTCTGATGATAGCGATTCCGATTCAGAGTCTTCCGAAGAAAGTGATTCAGATTCTGATTCATCTGAAGAAAGTGACTCGGATTCCGATTCGTCCAGTGATAGTTCTGATTCATCATCAGATTCAGAATCAGAGTCTTCCGAAGAAAGTGATTCAGAAACTGAGTATAAGGAAGTGGTAGTGGAAACAGATGAACCACAATTTCAAACTTCGGATGGGACTATTTATTCAGAATCAGAATTACGAAAAGAAAAGACTTCTACAGAAAATGACATTAGAGATTTACAAACGGATATTAAGGAAGCTCAGGTAAATATAGAAAATGCACAGGAAACTTTAGATAACTGTACCGTAAAAGCAACCTTGGATGGTTATGTGACAAAGGTGTCTGAAACCGCAATTAAAAGCGACACTTCTGAAGAGGACTCAGATGAGGATGAAGAAGAACTAGATGGGGAAATCGATACCTCATCAGATATTGTTTCAGATACAGATGATAGCATGGAAGATGATGGGGTTATTGTCCAGGTGTCTTCCTTGGATGGTTTATTTGTGAAATCTGCTATGAGTGAATGGCGATTAGAAAAATTTGGTGTGGGAGACACTGTCTATGTCATGGATTGGGAAAGTGGCAATACCTATAAGGCAACCATTACTACTATTTCTTCTTATGCTTCTGAATATTATTCACAGATGTATCAGTATATGGGAGGAACTTCATCAAGTTACTATCCTTTTACAGCGCAGATTACAGAAGATGGAACAGGACTTACTGCTGGAGATTATGTAGATGTTTCTTTTAGCGCTTCCATGGATATGGATAGCGATGAGGAAGAATACACTGAAGATGGACCAATTAGCCTGATGAAAGCATTTGTTCGCACTGAAAATGGAAAGAAGTACGTTTATGTAAGAGGTGAGAATGACAAATTAAAGAAACAGTATGTAACTGTTGATAGTCAGTCTCAGGAAACCTATACCATATCAGAGGGTCTTACCTATGATGATTATATCGCGTTCCCTTATGGAAATAATGTAAGAGAAGGCGCATTAACGGTAGAAGGTAGCATTGATGAATTATATGAATAATAAGAAATAAGAGGCGATTATGAGAGAAAATTTAGTCGAAGCGTTACAGGAAATTTGGTCTCATAAAATGAGATCATTCTTAACAATGCTAGGTGTTATTATAGGTATTGCGTCTATTATTGCAATTGTTTCCACCATTAAAGGTACCAATGATCAAATAATGAAAGACTTGGTAGGAAAGGGTAATAATAACGTATCTATTAGTTTATACCAGGGTGATTACGAGTATTATTTTGAAGGGGATACAGTTTCGGAAATTACGCAGGTAACAGAAGAGCAACAGGAAGAAATCCGTTCCATCGAACATGTGGAAGATGCCACATTTTATAATTCAAGAACTTATGTAGATAATATTTCGGCTGGTTCAAAGGTGTTATCAGGTGGAAAGATTTACGGGATTGATACACATTATTTAAATACATGTGGATATGTGGTATATCAAGGTCGTGCCTTTGTGGATATTGACTATAAAAAGTGTAATAAGGTAGCACTTTTGGATTCTACTGCTGCAGATATTTTATTTCCTGGAGAAAACGCAGTTGGTCAAACGTTAGAAATTAGCGGAGAACCCTTTATTATTGTGGGATTATATCAACAGCAGACTGCCTTTGAACCAGATATTCAAAATCTGTCTGACTATGAAACCTATTATACGGAATCATATGGTACGGTTTTAATACCAAATGTGGATTGGGCTATTTGCTATAAATATGATGAACCTCAAAACGCATTTGTACGAGCAGATGATACAGAAAATATGTCTGCGATTGGAAAATCAGCTCAGAAAATTATGCAGGAGTGTATCTCATCTTCAGGAACAGATTTAACCTATACAGCAGAGGATTTAGTTGAGGAAGCTAAACAACAACAGCAGTTGTCAAATAGTACTAATAACTTACTGATTTGGGTTGCTAGTATAGCCCTGTTAGTTGGGGGTATTGGCGTTATGAATATTATGCTGGTATCTGTAACAGAACGAACAAGAGAAATTGGTTTGAAGAGATCCCTTGGAGCCAGAAGACGAAGAATTCTAATGCAGTTTTTAACGGAATCTGCAGTTCTTACCAGTTTAGGCGGTGTTCTTGGCGTTGTGATAGGAATTGTAATGGCGGTAATTATATCAAATATTTCCGGAACACCAGTGGGAATTTCAGTGCCAGCCATTGTGGTGAGTGTAGCATTTTCTATGGTAATTGGAATTTTGTTTGGTTTACTCCCTTCCGTTAAAGCCGCTAATTTAAACCCAATCGATGCACTTCGAAGGGAATAGTGGAATTATTATTCATTTTTTGATACAATTTCATATAAGTTTGGCAATTTATATTGTGACTAAGGAAAGGGCGTTGTTATGACTAAGGAAGAAGCAGTTCTTTTATTAAAAGAACATAACCAAGAACATGTATTAAAGTATTTTGATACTTTAAGTGAAATAGAACAAAAGGATCTTTTATGTCAAATCAAAGCAGTTGATTGGGAGATGATTGAAACAGCGAAGTCTGAAGATAACCAGAGCCGTGGGGAGATTACTCCCCTTGGCGCTGTTGAAATCAAAGAAATAGAAGAGCGTAGAGAAGAGTTTGTAGAAGAAGGATTAAAGGCAATTCGAGAAGGCAAGGTAGGAGCTATCTTACTAGCTGGTGGAATGGGAACACGACTTGGTTTTGATCAGCCAAAGGGAACTTATTCTATTGGAGAAACCAGAGATTTATCTATTTTTGAATGCTTAATCAATAATCTATTAAAAGTAACAGATATGGCACAGGCCTATGTACCACTTTATGTGATGACTAGTGAAAAGAATCATGAAGCTACTGTAAAATTCTTTGAAGAAAAGAATTACTTCGGTTACCCTGAGGAAGATGTACACTTCTTTATTCAGGATATGGCTCCTGCAGTGGATTATGACGGAAAGCTTTTACTAGAAGAAAAAGGCAGATTGGCAACCTCTCCAAATGGAAATGGTGGTTGGTTTACATCTTTACATAAGTCTGGATTATTAGACGATGTTCATAATCGTGGAGTTGAGTGGTTAAATATTTTTGCGGTAGATAATGTATTACAGCAAATAGCGGACCCTGCTTTTATTGGTGCTACAATTTTAAGTGGCAAAGAGAGCGGAAGCAAAGTAGTTAGAAAAGCAGAACCTCAAGAACGAGTAGGTGTTTTATGTGCTGAAAATGGAAGACCATCTATTGTGGAATACTATGAAATGACAGATGAGATGGCAAATCTTCGTGATGAAGATGGTGAACTTACCTATCGTTTCGGAGTGATCTTAAACTATTTATTCCGTGTAGATCGTTTGGAAGAAATTATGGCAAATCATATGCATGTACATGTGGTTGAAAAGAAGATTCCTTATATTAATGAGGAGGGTGAACTTGTAAAGCCAGAGGAACCAAACGGATATAAGTTTGAAACATTAATCCTTGATATGATTAATATGATGGATTCAAACTTACCTTATGAAGTAGTTCGTGAAAAAGAATTTGCACCTGTGAAAAATCTTCATGGAGTAGATTCTGTAGATAGTGCAAGAGAACTTTTAAAAGCAAATGGAGTTGAACTTTAATGTACAGTGAAGGGAAACGAAGCTGGGTCAAACATTTAGATTTTACATTCTTAGATCTAATATGTTTGGAACTGTCCTTAATTTTGGCATATGCATGGCGATTCGATGGAAAATGGCTTTTTGATGAAGACATTTATCAAAGATTGGCTGTGATGGTTCTTGTCATTCATATTGTAGTGGTGTTCTTTTTGGAACCTTATAAAGGAATTCTACGAAGAAATAAATTCCAGGAATTTAGAGCCACGCTGACTTCAGCCGTAGTATGTTTCGGTGGAGTATTGGTGTATATGTATGCCATAAAACAATCCGTACTATACTCCCGTCAGTTATTGTTTGTGTTCTTGATTTTTTCCGTAATTATGATTTACACAGAACGTGTAATTTGGAAGCGAGTGATTCGTGCCAGAAAACTTCAGGATAAAAACAAGGCCTTAATGACAGTGGTTGCAGAAAGCTCGAATGTTGAGCGATGCTTAAAAGAAATTGCTCAGAATAAATATACAAACTTTAAAGTTACCGGTGTTGTGGTTGTGGATCAATCCCTTGAAGGCACTTTGATCATGGGAATTCCTGTAATTGCAAATGCAGATAATTTTTTAGATTATGTACGAACTCATGTTGTAGATGAAGTATTCATTGATGGAAATACGAGAGAAAGTTCAGAGGCACTTGCCTCTGCTCTAGTAGAACTAGGTACTACCGTACATATGAGTTTGGTTCATTCAAAGGTATTAGTTCCAAATCGTCAGCTAGACAATTATGGAAATTATGTAGTATTAACAAGCAGTATGCGAATTGCTACCAATCGGCAGTTGTTTATAAAACGTACCATGGATATTTTGGGAAGCTTGATTGGATTAATATTAGTAGGAATTGCCTATATAGTGTTTGCACCTATTATTAAGATTCAATCTCCAGGTCCAGTTTTTTATAAACAGGTTCGTATTGGAAAGAATGGTAGAAGATTTAATTTCTATAAATTCAGATCTATGCATGTAGGCGCAGATGCTATGTTGGATAAATTAAAAGAAGAAAACGAGATGAAGGGGAATATGTTTAAAATGGAAAACGATCCTCGAATCATCCCAATTGGGCATTTTATGAGAAAGTATTCTATTGATGAGCTTCCTCAGTTTTGGAATGTGCTAAAAGGGGATATGAGTCTTGTTGGAACCCGTCCACCTACGGAAGACGAATACGATATGTATGAGTATCATCACAAGGCACGTCTTGGCATTCGTCCTGGTCTTACAGGAATGTGGCAAGTTAGTGGAAGAAGTGATATAACAGACTTTGAAGAAGTGGTAGAACTTGATACAGAATACATTATGAACTGGACACTAGGTTTGGATATTAAGATTTTGTTTAAAACAGTAGGAGTTGTTTTTAGCGGAAAGGGTTCAAAGTAATTGGCTGCAAAATTTACCGTTTTAATTCGTACATTTGGAACGAATCTTTCTTACTATAGAGATTGTTTGGAATCCTTAAACGCTCTAAGCTTTGAAAACTGGGAACTCATCATATTAGATGAAACGAATTCTCAGGAAGTAGAGTGGCTGACAGAGGAAATGTTTCCAGAGGAAAATCGAGTAGTATATCGTAAGATTAAACATAAACATGGATTCGCCTATGCTTATAACATAGGCGTTCATTTTGCCTCTGGTGATTATATTATTTTATTAGGACAACACGATCGTTTGTCGGGTAATACGCTAGAAGCATTAAATAAAAAAGTAAAGGACTATGAAATTGTCTATAGCGATCATGATGAGTTAATCGAATCAAATCGTATGCATCCTCATTTTAAACCTGATTATAATGAGGAACTTTTAAGACATGGTCCCTACATAGGAAGCTTTCTTTGTTTTCGAAAGAATCTATGCATGAAGATGGGTGAGTTTCACGAAAAGTTAGAATACTACCCCATGTATGATTTCTTATTTCGATGTGTGGAAGCAAAAATTCAAGTGGGACACATACCGGCACTGCTCTATCATGAACGTGTGGTAGATGAGATGATACCAAAGGAGCGAAAAGAAAAAATGCTTCGCGAGTATGCAACCATAGTCTTAGCACATATCAGGCGAAAAGGCTTAGATGCTAGTGTAGTACCGGAAAAGAAAAACAGATTTCTCGATGTGGAATATAAGGCAGATTTTTATAAGAATCATCGAAATGAATATTTGTTTTTGCATGAAAAGGGAGTCCGAATCCGCGGAAAAAAATATATGCAAAAATTATACAGTGTTTTATCACAGCCTGATGTTGGTGTGGTAGGCATCCGATTTTTGCACTATGATTTCACAAATGATAATTGCGGATACATTTATGGTAATGAGGGAATTGCATACCCAGCCTGTTATAACAAAAGTGTTTTTTCAACTGGATATGAGAACCGTGCTATTATACCTGCAGATGTAAGTATGGTAGATGCGGGCTGCTGTATGATAGATGCAAAACTTTACCGTCACATAGGAGGGTTTGGCGCAAATCTTGATGGCAGAGACATTATGTTGGATTTTTGCCTAAAAGCAAGAGATGCTGGACGACGTGTGGTATACTTACCAGATGTGGTTGCATATCGGAAAATAGGCAATACCATCAGTACGCAAAGTTCAAATGGATTAATTATGGAACGTTGGCATGATAAGTTAAAAGCCGGGGATCCATTCTATAATGAGAATTTGCCTTTGGGACTGGATAATTATGAATTGTATTAGTGAGGACTTTATTATGGCTAAGAAAGCTACAAAGAAAATGTCAAAAAAACAGATGAAAAGAAAAAAGCAAAAGAAAATACTTATAATTGAGTTTGTCATCCTTTTAGTACTTCTTGTTGTTTTATTCGTATGGGTGAAATTTGGAAAGATTGATTTTAACTCTTTGAGAGACATTGCAACAAATAACCTAGATGACGATACAAAAGAATTATTAGATGGATATACCACCATTGCACTATTTGGGGTGGATAATCGTAGTGTTGGAGACTATGATACAGGAAATTCTGATAGTATTATGATCTGTAGCATTAATAATGATACAAAAGAAGTAAAGATTGTTTCTGTTTATCGTGATACCTTTATGGATGTGGATGGTGAAGGAACTCTTAGAAAATGTAACTATGCATACAATCATGGTGGTGTAGAAGAAGCAATTGAAATGCTAAATAGAAACCTGGATTTAGATATTCAAAACTATGTAACTGTAGATTTCTATGCATTGGCAGAAGCTGTTGATTCTGTTGGTGGAATCACTTTACCAGAGGGACTTGGTACGGAGGAGGCAGAATATGTTAACTCCTATATTGGTGAAGTTGCTGCTGTTACAGGAAAGACTGGAAATAATGTAAGTGCAGGACAGACAGAATTAGATGGTGTTCAGGCTGTTGCCTATTGCCGAGTACGTTATACTTCCGGCGGAGATTTTAAGCGTGCGGAAAGACAGCGTACTGTAGTAAACTGTTTGGTAGAAGAAGTGAAAGGAGCAAGCATCTTTGAATTAAACGATTTAGTAGATGGAATTCTTCCATATATTTCTACAAGCTTAACAGCATCCAATATTATGGGTATGGCTACAGCGATGCAGGATTATACATTAGCAGATACCCATGGATTCCCATTTACTATGAGAACAGAAACCTATGGATCTAACCCAGGTTCGGTAGATGTACCATGTACATTGGAAACGAATGTTTCTGAGTTGTACCAATATTTATTTGGGGAAGAACATACCGCATCCACAGAATTACAGGAAATATCAGATGCGATTGTAAACTACACTGGATTTACAGAATCTTCTGCTGTAGATTACGGCTATTAAGATGGAATCATTTGAAAGGTGGTATTTTTATACCACCTTTTTTCTTTTCTTAAATTTGTCAAAAGTTTTTCACAAATTTGACACAAATTGATTGTAGACTAACTAATGTAAAAAACAAAAAAGTATTTTGAAGGGAGTCTGATTCGATGAATTACCAATACTATGAATACAACTCAAATGATAACGGCTCAGGGGATCAAGAACCAAATTATGGAGGAGGATACAATCCGTATCAGGATCCTGTTAAACCGAAAAAACCAAAAAAGGAACGTCCTTTTTTAAAAACCATAGGGAAGGTAGTAGCCATTGCTTTAGTTTTTGGACTAGTGGCTGGTTGTGCATTTGAAGGTGCAAGCTATCTTACGTCTAAGAAATTAGGAACGGATGAAGAAGTTACATCTACAGCTACTACATTGACATCAGGAGATGGCAGTGTGGATTCTACTGCAACATCCTCTGCCATTACAGTAACAGATGTTTCAGATATTGCTGAAAATGTTATGCCTGCCATTGTACAGGTAACAAACATGTCCATTGTGGAATATAGAAGTTGGTTCGGCCAGAATTATCAGGAAGAATCTGAATCAGCTGGTTCCGGAATTATTATCAGTCAGGACGACACTTATTTATATATTGCAACAAATAACCATGTAGTAGAAGGCGCAACAACATTAACGATTACATTTTGTGATGATACAGCAGTTGAAGCTGAGATTCAGGGAACAGACGCCCAGACAGATTTAGCTGTTGTAAAGGTAAAGGTTGCTGAAATTGAAGAGGATACCTTAAACACTATTAAGGTTGCAACTTTAGGATCTTCTGATGACCTAAAGGTAGGCTCATCCGCTGTTGTTATTGGTAACGCCCTAGGTTATGGACAGTCAGTAACAACAGGTGTTATTTCAGCCTTGGATCGAGACGTTAGTTTTGAAAATTCAGATGGATCTACTTATACACAGACCTTAATTCAAACCGATGCTGCAGTAAACCCAGGTAACTCTGGTGGAGCACTTTTGAATATGAATGGTGAGGTTATCGGAATTGTATCAGCAAAATATTCGGATACAGATGTAGAAGGAATGGGATATGCAATTCCAATTTCAACTGCTACTTCAGTTATTGAAAGTTTAATGTCTGGAGAAGAAGTAACTACAGATGAAGATACAACAGAGGTAACAGGTAATGGAGCTTATCTTGGTATTGCGGGAGTAGATTTAGATTCCCAGACAGCATACCAGTACAGCATGCCAACAGGTGTTTATGTAGCACAGGTTGTTTCTGGAAGTGGTTCTGAAGAGGCTGGAATTGTAAAAGGTGATGTGATTACAGCATTTAATGGTACAGAGATTACATCCATGGCAGAACTTCAGGAACTATTAGCACAATGCAACCCTGGAGATACCGTAAGTGTATCTATTGCTCAGGCTGCAAATAATTATGCAATTACCACTGTTAATGTTACACTTGGTGAGCAGGAAACGACTACGGAAGAGTAGTTCATAGTTTTAATAAAAAGAAATGGGACTTTAAAATTTCCTTATGAAAAAGAGGGATTTTAAAGTCCCTTTTTAGTTTCACAATAAGGCAAGTTGTTGTATAATCGTATTATATTTTCCTAGGAGGAAGGACTTATGAAGAAAAAAATAGTAATTGCACTCGGACATAATGCATTAGGCACTACTTTGCCAGAACAGCAGGAAGCAATCAAAAATACAGCAAAAGCGATTGCAGCCTTTGTAGAACAGGAATATCAGGTGGTAATTACACATTCTAACGGACCACAGGTAGGAATGATTCATACAGCTATGTCAGAATTTGCAAAGGCACATAGTGATTATACTGCAACACCTATGAGTGTATGTTCAGCTATGTCTCAGGGCTATATTGGATATGATTTGCAAAACGGAATTCGAAGCGAGTTAATTAGTCGTGGAATTTATAAAACAGTTTCTACAGTCCTTACTCAGGTAACAGTAGATCCTTATGATGAAGCTTTCTATAAACCAGGAAAGCAGATTGGCCGTATTCTTTCAAAAGAAGAAGCAGCACAGGAAGAAGCAAAAGGAAATCACGTAACAGAAGTAGAGGGCGGATACCGCCGAGTGGTTGCTACACCAAAGCCTATGGAAGTGGTGGAACTTGATTCTATTAAAGCACTTTTAGATGCAGATCAGGTTGTGATTGCCTGCGGAGGTGGTGGTATTCCAGTACTTGCTCAGGGACATAATTTAAAGGGCGCATCTGCTGTTATTGAAAAGGATACAGCAGCAGGATTTTTAGCAGATCAGATTGAAGCAGAAATGCTTGTAATCTTAACTGGTGTGGAGAAGGTTTCATTGCATTATGGTATGCCAGATGAAAAACCAGTAGATTATATTTCTGTTGCAGATGCAAAAGAAATGCTTGCAAATGGTGAGTTTGAAGCTCAGACTATGGCGCCTAAGATTCAGGCAGCTGTGGATTATATTGGGGATTCAGCAGTTCGTAAAACTTTAATTACAAAATTAACTTCCGAGTCAGTAGTTGGTGAAAAAACCGGAACTATGATTGGAAAGTAAGAAAGGTTATAAGATGGATTATAAGAGAAAAACCAAAATTATTTGCACGATTGGACCTGCTTCTCAGGACCAGGATACATTACGCAAGTTGATGCTTGCAGGTATGAATGTTTGTCGCTTGAATTTTTCCCATGGCGATTATGATGAACAGAGAGGAAAACTACAAAACATTCGTGCAGTCAGAGAAGAATTAAATCTTCCGATTGCTACTTTATTGGATACCAAAGGACCAGAAATCCGATTAAAAGAGTTTAAAGATGGATTTATTATGTTAGAAGAAGGACAGGATTTTACTCTTTGCACAGAGGATGTGGTAGGCGATGAAACAAAGGTATCTATTACTTACAAGGGACTTACCTCAGATGTTAAAATCGGAGATCATATTTTAATTGACGATGGTCTTATTGAAATGATTGTAAAGGATGTAGAAGATACAGAAATCCTTTGCAAGGTTGTAAAT
>JAIKXK010000267.1 GCA_024684155.1 Lachnospiraceae bacterium
AGAAGAAATCTGGCTTTAAAAAGGTATCCTATAAGAAAAATGATAATGGAAAGAAAGAAACATTTACTATAAAAAAATGTGGTTCTTCTAAAATAAAGGCAAATAAGACTTATTATGTAAAAGTAAGTCTTTATTCAAAGAAAAACTATAAAGGTACTAAAAATACAAAAACTTATAAGGTGTATTCAGCACCAGCTACTACAAGTAAAATTTCAGTAGGAAGTGTAACAACAACTTCTGCTAAGATTTCCTGGAAGAAGATTAAAGGTATTACAAAGTATAAGGTGAATATTAATGGAAAGACTTATACATTAAAAGATACTTCTAAGAGTATTTCAGGTTTAAAAGCCGATAAGAAATATACTGTAAAGGTTCGCGCTTATAAGCAGGTTAAAGTAAATGGCAAAAGTGTAAAGTTATTTGGTAAGTGGAATTCTAAGACGTTTACAACTAGCCAGAAATCAACAAATATCTCAACTTCTAGTAGTAACTCATCAAGTGATACAACTAGTAGTTCAAGCTCATTAAGTAGTGAAACTACTACGGAAACAACAAAAACAATAGTTAGTACTTCAGTAGTAAGTTCTGGTGAATGGCAGAATATTCAAGAGACAGAAATAATAACGTCAGAGGTATTAACTAATGGTTGTGCGATGAAATTATTATATGCTACAGAAGAAAACTGTGATAATGAAACTAATTGTATAGGGTATAGAATAAAAGGTGGAGATGTATATTATTATAAATTTTTTTCTTCAGAGTATTCAGTAGAAAATAAAAGTTCATATTGGGGTGGAGATTATATTGCTGGTGAAATTGTAATTGGTTCATATAAATATACATTAATTCTTTATGATTATTCTGGAGCCTATAGAAATGTAAGTCAGTTAGTGACATATTTAGATGGTTCTACTGAAACTGTTTCTACAACAGAAACTTATGCTGAGGCAAATCCAACAGCGGATTTATATCCTACTGAAGATATTTATTCTGATTTTCATATTGATCCATATTATGCAGATCTGTTTGATCAGTATTATGATAATGATGGTAACTATAGTAACAATAAAATTTTAGTAGACAATACAAATAGTTGGATCATTGATAATATGTGGGGAGATGAGCGTACCATCACAGGTTCCATTACATATGATTTTGAGGGTTACATCAAGTAAGGACTTTGAGATAACCATTATATTATGTGAATTATTTGTACTTATTTTTTAGAGTGTTTTTTGAGATTATGATTTATTATATTTATTTTTTGAAGAGTGATTTTTTGTTTTTATTGTTTGGAACCTAACCTGATTTTCATCATGTTTAATATAATAATAGTTTAGTCCCTTTTTTCCTTAGTTCATTCAGTCAATGTTTAAAAATCCCTCCTTATGATTCGTTATTTCTGGCACATCTTTTTTTAACTAGAGTATAGTATGATTTTCTGAAATCGCTCAAAAATTATTCATAAAATTTTTAAGAATTACTTATACAAAATGCGTAAAAAAAGAACGACCATCTTAGGTCGTCCTTTTTAAATATTAAAAGCTTATTTTTTATCCAGCATACATAATGCCATCTAATAGGTCCTCAGCAGCTTCTCCATTAATTGTGCTTAAAGATTCACCTTCGCTAGAATCATATTTTACACCAACATAGGTGCCATCCTCTTTTTCAAAGATAACAGTATCGGTACCGTTGGTTCTAAAGAAGGTAAGCTTTTCACCAGATGTGATGGTGCATTCGTTTCCTAATTCATTGGTAGAGTAGTCAGCTTCGTATGCACTAAAGTCTTTTTTTGCAGTGAGTGTGCTGCCACCAATAATGTTATAAAATTCAGAAGCAGAAGTAGGCATTCCGTCATCGCTAACGGTATAGGTCTTTGTTCCACTATAGGTGCTTAAGGCATCTAGTCGGGTGGAGAAGATAAAGCCCTGACATGCAACAAATGGGTAGGATTTCCAGGAAGGATTTGAACTATCATCATAGTTGCTAAAGTCTGTAGGTTCGTTTGCCTCCATATTTCCAACTAAGTTGATTCCATCATCAGAAAGTTCTAAAACATTTAAAAATGTGTAGTCATTATCTTCATGTAAAAATGCATAGATATAATTTCTTCCATCTTCTGTATGAACTAGTTTTGCTTCCATAGAGTTATAATATTCATCCAAAGTATAGCTGTTGTCACCACAGGTGAATTCTGCGGAAGCATACATATCCTCATCATAGTTTTCTTTTACAGTGATAATTTCAGATGTACCATCGCGATCAATATCTACAAGAGTTGTACCTGTTATCATATCCTCGCCTATGTTTGTAACAAAGGCTCCAGTAGAAGCAGAATAGTCTTCTTTGAATAATTCAGGGTGTTCGTTGAAAGTGACCTGAACTGTTTGCATTCCATCGGCATAGCTGGCTAATTCATAAGGATTGAAAACAAAGGTAACCCCTTCCGAAGTCATATACCAGCATAAGTGATAAACGTCAGGATCTGTAATATAGCTTTGCATTGTTCCTGCTAAGTCAAAGAATTGTGTATCTGGATAGTTTTCTTCTAATAATGTTTGAAGAACAGATACAACGTCCTCTGTTGTATTGAATACATCACTTAATTCTAATTGTTTTCCTGTTTGTGTATCAAAGGTAACACCAACAGTTCCATAGGTACCATGAGCTCCACCTAAAAATGAAGAAGAATTTTCAGTAAAAGAAAAGACTTGATCATCTACTCGTTCCATGTGAATGGTATTCGTGTCTTCATAATACATACCATCATCCATATAACCTTCTGCATAATCTGAAAGGGCATACGTAAGACTGTTTTCATAATTGTCATTAAATATGGTGAGCGCTGATTCTGAATATGTCACTAAGGCATCATTTAAATCTGGATAATACTGTGCAGATTCATCATCGAGACAAATCGTATCTTTTTGAGCGTGCATTAGGTAGCTGACACCATCATCTTTCATTTGAGAAATGGTATTTGTTGTAATTACAGGTTGTATAGCTGTAAACCCATTTTCTTCTGAAGAGTCTTGTGATGAAGAAGTATCCGTGGTATCTGTAGTACTTTCTTCTGTGCTAGTATTATCCTCGGCTTTATCAGAAGTCTTATTTAAACTGCAACCAGAAAAAATAAGAGTTCCGCTCAAACATAAAGCCAGGAGCGGTGTAAATTTTTTCATTTTTCATACCTCCTCAAACCAAACCAATATCATAATTAATAATAACAGAGATTAAAAAAAAAGAAATCCTGTAAATAACCTTGTATTTAAGGTAATATTATGGTAATCTAAATGAGCTGTACTTTAGCGCTTTAAAGCGACGAACAAAACTCAAACAAATGTATAGAGTGGAGTAGTGCAGACAATAAACAATTAGGAGATGACAAAAATGAAAGAGGTATCAAAGCTTTTAGGATTCAGAGAAAGCGTCAAAGTAGTTGATGCTACATTACGTGATGGAGGATTGGTAAATGATTTCTATTTTACTGATGAATTCGTAAAAAAGCTTTATGAGACCAATATTAAAGCGGGCGTTGATTATATGGAGCTTGGTTACAAGGCATCCAAAGAATTATTTGACGTTGATAAATTCGGTAAATGGAAATTCTGTGATGACGATGCAATTTTTGATGTAATCGGAGATAACGCTGATAAGAAGATTAAACTTGCAGCTATGGCAGATGCTGGAAGATGCGATTACAAAAACGACATCAGAAATAGAAATGAATCACCACTTGATTTGATTCGTGTGGCTTGCTATGTACATCAGATTCCAATGGCAATCGATATGATTGAAGATGCAAAAAATAAAGGCTATGAAGTAAGTTGTAACATTATGGCAATTTCAGCAGCTCAGGATGCAGACGTAAAAGCAGCATTAGATATGATTGGAAAATCTTCTGCAGATTGTATTTATATTGTAGACAGTTTTGGATCCCTTTACCCAGAACAGATTGCCCGTATTGTGGATGTTTACAATGAGACAGCTACAAAGTATGGAAAGAAACTTGGAATTCATGCCCATGATAACCAGAAACTTGCTTTTGCAAATACCATTGAAGCAGTTGGCGATGGAGTAGATTGGTTAGATGCAACTTATGCATCTATGGGACGTGGGGCAGGAAACTGTTCCATGGAAAATTTACTTGGATTCTTACGTAATCCAAAGTACAACTTATTCCCAGTAATTAAGTTTATAGAAGAAGAAATGGTTCCTTTAAAAGAATCAGGTTTACAGTGGGGGTATGATTTACAGTATTTAATGACAGGTATCTTTAATCAGCATCCTCGTTCAGCTATTGCTTTTACAAAAGATAAGAGAGCAGATTACTCTGAATACTACAAAGAGTTAACTGCACAGGAATAATATTGCTATCAAAACACATTTATTTTATAGAAGATACTCCTTTTGATCTTTGGTCAAAGGGAGTATTTTTTTGCAATAAAAAATAAGAACCACGTGTATTTTATGCAACAATAGGGGTATTATAACCCAATATGGTTCTATTGAGGTAAAATATGCACAAAATTATATACAACAAATGTAAAAATTTTAACATTTATATACAAAAAGTTGAACATCTGTTACAATTAAAGCGTAAAGAACCGACCCAGGGGGATAATCTGGGTGAGGAATCGAAAGTGAGGGCTTTCGAAGTATAAAGAGTATAAGTATATAGGAGGAAAACATGGCAAAAGATTTGGTTAGAAATTTAAGGCCAATGGATATGTCAAAGGGAGATCCCATGATTAATGAATGGGATTATTGGCAGAATCCAGATTATGTAGCAGATGATCCTGAGAAGGGTGCATATACTGGCGAAGTTGCCGCAAATATGATTAAGGATTTGGGCGTTGAATACACAATTATCGGACATAGCGAGCGCCGTCAGTATTTTGGCGATACCGATG
>JAIKXK010000207.1 GCA_024684155.1 Lachnospiraceae bacterium
AAACGCAATAATTGTCAAAAATTTATCAATATTTTTTAGCACAAAAAACGCCGGTTCAAAATAACCGGCATTTTAATATACAAATGTATTCTATACCCCAACTGTCAAATGAGTTGCTTCTTCTTCCGCCGCCTGCTTAAATTCTTCAACCTGAACAGGATTTAAAGTTGGAAGTTCTTCTAAAGATGTAACACCAAAGGAACGTAAAAACTGTTCCGTAGTGCCAAATAACATTGGGCGTCCGGGAGCGTCCATTCTGCCAATTTCTTCCACTAACTGAAATTCTACTAAACGGCTTACTGCGTGATCACAACTAACCCCTCGAATCTTTTCAATTTCAGCCTTTGTTACAGGCTGCTTATACGCAATAATTGATAAAGTTTCTAATAAGGTATCTGTAAGGGCATATCTCTTTGGTTGCTTTGCTATTTTAATTAAATGTTCGTAAATAGACGGTGGTGTACACATTTGATAAGCACCATCTAATTTAGTAATACGCATTCCTCGATTTTCTTTTTCATAGGTTTCTGATAACTCATCTAAAATAGAAATCACTTCATCCTTTTCAATTTCAAGTGCATTTGCAATTTTTTCAGGTTCCACAGAATCACCCATGGTAAATAGGATTCCCTCTACTATTGAGCAAAGTTCTTGTCTTTCCATATAAAACTCCTATATCTTTTTCTTACATAAAAGTACCACCGCAAGCGGTGGTGACTTTTAAGCTGCAACCTTTGATTCAATTTGAATGTCATCAAAAATATTTTCCTGAACAATATGGATTTCTCCAGATTTCATTAATTCAAGAATAACTAAAAACGTAACAATCACTTGAACTTTAGAAGACTGTTTTTCTAAAAGTTCTCTGAAAGAAAATTTCTTATGAGATTTTGCAAACTCTGTAATCTCAGTCATTTTCTCATCTACAGAAACTTCTTCTTTTTTGATTTCACCAAAGCGGGAACGAACCGGGTCCACTCTGCCTTTTTGGCGCTTTAACACTGACTGAAAAACGAAATTCAACTTATTTAAGGTTAAATCTGAAATTAATTCATCAACATCCACCGGTTCTTCATAAGCTAAAACTTCATCAGGAATGGTTGGCACTTTATAAAAAATCTGATTGGCATCAACCTGTCGATCACGAAGTTCATAAGCATAAGTCTTATACATCTTGTATTCAAGAAGTTGCTGTACTAATTCAGCACGAGGATCAATTTCATCTTCTTCCTCAACTACTTCTTTTGGCAATAGCATCTTAGATTTAATATTTAAAAGTGTAGCCGCCATTACAAGAAATTCACTCATGACATTTAAGTCCTGACGTTTCATTTCGTCAATATATTCTAAATATTGATCTGTAATTTCCACGATTGGTATATCGTAAATATTTACTTTATTTTTTTCGATCAAATGAAGCAACAAATCCAAAGGACCTTCAAATGCTTCTAACTTGAATTTCATTTCCATGGTAATACTCCCAATATCTTGTGGTGCAATCAAAAGAGCACCTACATTATATAGACTAATGTCCTTATGCATTATAAAGGGAATCTCAAAAAAATTCAAGTACAAAAATACAAGATTTAGTATTCAAAAAATCATAAACCACTATAACTTGGAATAGCCATAACCATTTACCATAGCATCCAGCGGAATTCCCTTTTTACAGAAAGGACATTCGCTTGGTGCGTATGTTGCATAGCCAGGAATATCTTCTTCATTAAACAGAGAAATAACCTGAACATTATCTACGCGATCTGTGGTACTGAAAATGGAAACAACCCCTTGTACTGTTCCTCCATAGTATTCAATACATTCAATACTACGTTTCACCGTTTCACCAGTCGTCATGGTATCCACTAACACAATGACATTTTTTCCCTGTATGGCTAGTTTTACATTTTCACGAAACATAAATTGATGAATACTATTTTCTTCTGGTTCGACCACATAAACAGTTTCATGCATATTGTTATTGTGGAAGTCTCCCTTTTCTAATTCTGATGCTAAAAAGCCACCTAATACAGATGTGGCATCTAAACATACAATAGTATCTACTGTTGTAATACGATGCAGCATTTTTTGTTCCAGGCTTTTAGCAGCCTCCATAGCTTCTTTGGTACGAATTTTAATTCGTGTTACATCAATATAATAATTAATGTGTGACTGGCTGGTGGCAAAATGTCCTTGCGCAGCATTAATCGTTACGAGTCGGTCATCCTTTGCAAAAAATTTCACCATTCTGTCCTTAATTTCATTTCCCATAGTAATACCCTCCTTGTCACTTTGTAAAAACTACTTTTTCCCCGTTGAGCCGAATCCTCCCGCTCCTCTTTCAGTGGAGTCTAATTCTTCTGCTTCCTTAAACTCTACAGATAGAAATGGCATTATCACTAGCTGAGCTATTTTTTGAAGAGGTTCCACCCTTCTTGTAATCTCACTATCATTGTGAAGAGAAACCTTAATCTCACCTCTATAATCAGAATCCACAACACCTACACAATTTGCCGGGCGAAGTCCTTCCTTCATGGATAATCCGGAACGAGCAAAAACTCCCCCAAAATACCCTTCAGGGATTGCTGTAGCAATTCCTGTTCCGATTAAAAGTGTTTCATGCGGTTTGATTTCTACTGGCTCCGACAAATCAGCAAACAAATCATACCCTGCAGCATAAGCACTACCTCTTTCCGGAATCTTGGCAGTGTCCGTAAGTTTCTTTAATAAAACTTCCATCTTTATCTCCTTACTTATTGGTTTTTGGATGTAATGTAAATTTATTCTCACATCCTGTTAGTAATCTCTTAATATTGCTACGATGTTTAAAGATGGCTAATACTGCAGCTAAAACAACTAAGATAACCGCTTCACTCTTATATTCATTATAATAATCCAAGTAGCCCAGATGAGCAAATACTATTGCCAAAATAGCATATAAAACTGCTATACAAATAGAGCCAAGTGATACATATCTTGTAAAAAATACAACTAATACAAAAGTTAAAACTAAAAAAGGCAATGCTCTAGGGAAACACATAATTACCATAGCTGCACTTGTAGCAATACCCTTTCCACCTTTGCTTAACATGTAAAAAGGAAAATCATGGCCTAATACTGCGCCAAAGCAGGCATATTCCATCAAAAGATGAATTCCATCCGCACATGCTGCGTTATTTTGAAAAATAAAATATACAATCACTGCAGCAATTACACCTTTTAACATATCTCCTATTAAGGTAAGAGCTCCTTTTGAAACCCCTAAAATTCTAAGAGTATTCGTTGTTCCAACATTTCCGCTCCCCTGTGTCGTAAGATCTACTTTTTCAATTTTTCCAATAATGAAACCTGTTAAAAATAATCCGCAAATATAGCCAATAAGCAAAGAGATTCCTCTAGCTACCAACATGGGTTAATCCTCCTGACGCTGTCTAATAATAAATTTTAAAGAAGTTCCGGTAAATCCACCGAAGGCATCTCTAATACGATTTTCCAAATAACGCACATAAGAAAAGTGCATTAATTCTTTATCATTTACAAATACTACAAATGTAGGAGGTTTCACCGAAACCTGAGTAACATAGAAAATCTTTAATCTTCTGCCTTTATCAGAAGGTGGTTGTTGCATAACAACCGCTTCTGCTACGATTTCATTTAAGACGCCAGTTTGAACACGCATAGTTTGATTTTCAATAACGCGGTCTACCGTCTCATATATCTTTTGCAGTCTTTGTCCTGTTAAGGCAGAAATATAAATAATCTCAGCATAAGGCATAAAGCTTAAAATCTGGCGAATCTTTTTTTCATGCTCTCTCATGGTCTTATCCGTTTTTTCCACTGCATCCCATTTATTCACAGCAACAATAATACCCTTACCTCTATCATGAGCAATTCCTGCAATTTTTGCATCCTGTTCGGTTACCCCCTCTGTAGCATCGATTACTACAATAACTACATCCGCCTTTTCTACTGCAGCAACAGCACGAATAATACTAAAGCGTTCTATTTCTTCTTTAATTTTACTCTTCCTGCGTAGACCTGCTGTATCTATAAAGATATAATCTTTTCCATGATTTTTCACCTTTGTATCTACAGCATCTCTAGTGGTACCAGCAATATCCGATACAATTAAACGGTCCTCTCCAAGTAATTTGTTCACTAAAGACGACTTGCCTACATTTGGTTTACCAACGATAGCTACCTTTGGAGTATCTTCGTCATTTGCGTTCTTTGTATTTTCTGGGAAATACTTAATGACTTCATCAAGCAAATCACCAAAGCCTAATCTGGATGAAGCAGATACTGGCATAGGATCTCCAATGCCTAAGTTATAAAACTCATATACATCAGGCATCATCTTATCAAAGTTATCCACCTTGTTCACGCAAAGAACAACTGGCTTTCCTGAGCGACGAAGCATATCTGCCACCCGATCATCCGCATCAATCAGTCCCTGCTTTACATCTACCATAAAAATAATAACATCTGCAGTTTCAATGGCTATCTGAGCCTGTTCCCGCATCTGAGCTAAAATAATATCTTTGGAATCTGGTTCAATACCACCAGTATCAACCAAAGTAAACTCTTTATCAAGCCAGCTTACATCTGCATATATACGATCTCTTGTAACACCAGGAGTATCCTTTACAATGGATATTCTCTCACCGGCAATTGCGTTGAATAATGTAGATTTTCCAACATTGGGTCGGCCAACAATAGCCACCATACATCTTGACATAATAAACCTCAATTCTAAAAATATAACAACGATTGATTTTACAATAATTTTTTAGCCAAAGCAATAAGGGAAGGCATTTTTTATAATCGTAACCTCATCTCCTAAAATAGAAATCACATCAAATCTTACAGAAACATCATCACTAAAATGATGACTCATAAGATAATAGGCTGCTGTAGAAGAAATCTTTTTTTGTTTCTTAAAATTTACAGCCTCCTGAGGCATTCCTGTCTTGGCATTCTTTCGATACTTAACCTCTGCAAAAACTAAATACTCTTTATCTTTGGCAATAATATCTACTTCTCCTACTTTGCAATGATAGTTCATCTCCAAAATAGTATAGCCCTCTTTTTCCATTTCCTCCGCCGCTAATTTTTCATAGCAGCTCCCCTTTTTCCGATTATCCATAATTAATTCTTCTTATAGCCTGCCTGATCCAACTTTGCTTTTACCTTATCCATACCATCTACAAACACTAAAATCTGTGCTACCACTTCATATAAATCCGGAGGAATTGCTTCTCCTATTTCCAGTTTTGAAAGAGTTTCTGCTAATTTATTATCTTTATAAAAAGGGACATTATTCTTTTTTGCCTCTTCTATAATTTTATCTGCCACATGGCCTTTTCCTGTAGCTAAAATTTTAGGTGCTACATCCCCTGGATCATAAGCTAAGGCCACAGCGGTTTTATTTGGATCAATCTTTTTCTTTTCTTCCATTTCTTAAGCCCTCACATCAAAAGAATATCTGGAAATGTTTTCCGCCGTTTTCACATCTCGTTCCAAAAAGTCTGAAACAAAATCTACAGGATTTGAATCATTTTCACATTCTACCGTACAGTTATAGCCCAAGTTGTCTAGGTTCTCTTTTAAAATATGAATATTATTCATAATAAGTTCATAGGATGCGTCATCCTCTAAATAAAACTTCGTGCTTACATTTTTATTCTTCATTCGAACGGAAATATCTGTAGATCCTAAATGTTCAAGATCAAAATGTAAAAAAGCTGTCAATTCATCACTGTCATCTTTATTTTGTTTTTTATTCCGATAGACATATAAATCCCCGGTAGCTTCTTGTCCGGAAAGCTTTAGTGGAATCTGAACATAGGTATACAAATCATTTACCTGAGAAATAAACTCTAGATTATCATGAATATTTTGAGCTGATGAAACTATGAGATTATCTTCTTTCGCTGTAATGGAACTTGCAGCATTGGCAAGTCTTGTAACTGTTTCATCCATTTCTTTATAAAGTTCATCTAATCGATGAGGAATGGTCAACTCTTCCGGCTCTATAGACAGAGTTTCTGACATAATATTTGCAAAAAGTTTCCCATAGCCTTCCTTTCCTACTAATTCCTTTAGCTGATTCAATGCTGTAGGATTTGATGAAAAATATTCTGTTATAGAATTCATAAGAGTTTTTGCAGACACCTCTGGACGAAGTGCTCCATTTTCATCAAAAAACTCTGGATATTCTGCTCGAAAGTTTGTATTTTTACTTAATATAGTAGAGATTTCGCTATTATCTGAAGGTGCAAGAGCTCTTCCTACAGAATCCATTGGAAACTCTTCACTATTATAATTCGGAACTGTTACAAGAGATTTTTCATGTTGTAGCAATTCATTTACCAATTCCTTTGAAGGGGTAATAATATTCCCCTCTTCGTCTAATAAAACTGTTTCCCCTTTTGTAACCCCCTCCATCACTTCTTTTCCATCTACCAATAGGGATTCTTCCTGTTGTACATTATCTGACATAATCTGTTTCAGATTATCTGCTTGTGTCGTTACCTCAGGTTTTTTTTCCATACCAAGATTTAAAGAGGGTACCTTAATGGTTTTTGCTCCATCTCCTATAAGCTCGGAAAGTTTCTGGGCCTGGGTATTAAGAGAAACCTTCTCTGTATCATCTCCTGAAATTATCGATAGCATTTCCTTATGAAATGACAATACTTTTGCCTCAGAAACTTCCTCAGAAGACAATACCTCCGTAACACTTTTTCCTAGCTCATCAACAGCCTTTAACAACTGGCCTTCATTGGACTTATAGTTTTCAAACTGATTTACCATTTCCTGGGTAATGGGCAAATTATGCTTTGCCATTACTACGATAGTTGATACATTCGCCCCAGGATTGGAAGCAGTCCGACGAGCCATTTCAGAAAGACTTTTTGCATCAATAGGCATTTGTTCCTTCATCATAGTATTCACCATATTAATACTGTCTTCTGTTACAGCCATTCCTGCAGCATCTAATGCATTTAACAAAGTAGGATTATTCATAGAACCGATAGAAACTGGTTTAATTTGAATGGTATTATCCTCATTGGATTTTACCTGAAAGAATACTGACTCTCCAATTTTTAATGATACAGAGCCATCTAATCTGGCCGTAATATTTTGACCACTGGATAAACCCAGAATCACCTGGTTTCCTTTGATACTATTTACAGTACCTTCGAAAACCTGGCCTTTTTGTAATTTCGAAAGAGTGGAAACTAATTGCTCCACTCCCTTTGTTTTTGTTTTTGCAGAGACTTCCCCACCGTTAGATAAATTAGCCTGATATTGATTCACTAAGTCCGATACCTGCACGATGGTTCACCTCCCCTTTAATGTTTCCAGGATTCATTCATATTTTTCAAAAAGCTCATACGATGTTCCTCGCATGGACCATATTTTGTAATCATATCTCTATGATATTGTGTTCCATATCCTTTATGATCCTTAAATCCATACATTGGATATTTTTCATCTAATTCATCCATAATACGATCTCTCGTAACCTTTGCCAAAATACTTGCTGCTGCAATAGATACACTTTTTGCATCACCCTTTACAATAGGTTTTTGAGGGATATTTAATT
>JAIKXK010000309.1 GCA_024684155.1 Lachnospiraceae bacterium
ACATTTCCGCCAAAGCGAGTGATATAGCTCTTTGCTTTGTCTACTGTGGCAGTTCTGACATCGTCTTCGATCTTAGCATTCACAACGAGTGCTAATTCATACTTGTTCATCTTTCTACCTCCTTTTGGTCTATTGGCCCCAGTCAATTATGCCGGAGCAAGGATATAAAATTTATACCACGGAAATCAATATTACCACGGTTTTCTATCTATTTCAAGGGAAAAACTATTAAAAATTGTTTATATTTATTAAAATTTTATAAACAATTTACACATTAATTTGAGATAGTACTTCTCCTATGGAATCAGATATTACCAGATCAGCCATGGAGTCTCTTCCTGTTGTAGATTTATTAATTAAAACCAAATGATCTCCATGGAAATAATCAATAAGTCCTGCCGCAGGGTATACTACTAAAGAAGTTCCTCCTATAATAAGAACATCTGCTCTTTGTAACTCCCGGACAGACTCTTCTAAAATTCCCTGATCTAATCCCTCTTCGTATAACACAACATCCGGCTTAATTACACCACCGCATTTTGGACAACGAGGCGTAAGCTCTCCGCTTTTTTTACATTCTTCCTTAAAAGAAAGCATAGCCTCTCCATCATAAAAAGCCCCACATTCACGACAATAGTTTCTTAAAACGCTACCATGAAGTTCTAGTACCTTATGACTTCCTGCTTTCTGGTGAAGACCATCAATATTTTGTGTAATGACAGAAGTAAGCTTTCCTGCTGCCTCTAATTCCGCTAACTTTTTATGAGCAGCATTGGGCTTTGCTCCATCTAACAGAATCTTGTCGTAATAGAAACGATAAAACTCATCCGTCTTTCTCATAAAAAAAGTATGACTTAATATTGTCTCTGGTGGATAATCATATGTTTGATTATAAAGCCCATCCACACTTCGAAAGTCCGGGATTCCACTTTCTGTAGAAACCCCTGCTCCTCCAAAGAAAACGATTCGCTTTGCTCCATCCACGATTTCCTGAAGTGTAGCTACCTTTTCTTTTGTTTCTTCCTTCATCTTCCATCCCCCTTTTCAACTGATCTATCTTCTATTATAAAAATTACCTGTCCTATAAATGCCTCTTTTATAAAAGGGCATTATAAATATCTCTTTTTGAAACACCACGATCTTTAGCCACCGCTTTCATAGCAGTTTTTTTGTCCATACCTTCTTCCATATAGAGATTTAAGTGTTCTTCTATAGAAAGGTTTTCCCATTTTGAAATGGCCTCTGCCTCCACTTCTTCCTTTGTCTTTCCGGCTATTACTAAAACATATTCCCCTCGTGGATCATTAGTGGCATAATACTCCATTGCCCCTTCTAAGGTTGTCTTTTGATGCTCCTCAAATTTCTTTGTCAATTCCCGACAAAGAGTAATCTCACGATTTCCTAATACTGCATAAAGTTCCTTTAAGGTTTCCTTTAGATGATGCGGCGCCTCATATACAATTAAGGTACGGGTTTCCTTTTCCATCTCTTCTAGTACCCGGCGACGCTCCTTTTTATCCTTTGGCAAAAAAGCTTCAAAAGAAAATCGTCTGCATTTTTGTCCCGATGAAGTCACTGCGACAATTGATGCTGTCGCTCCCGGTATAGCAGACACATTTATCCCTTCTTCGTAACACATCTGCACTAATTCTTCACCTGGATCAGATATACCTGGAGCCCCGGCATCCGTAATTACTGCAATATCTAATCCTTCCTCTAATTTACGAAGTAATACTGCTGCCTTTTCTATTTTATTAAACTCATGATAACTGGTAGTAGGAGTATGAATGTCAAAGTGATCTAAAAGCTTTCGTGAGGTTCTTGTATCTTCACATGCAATTAGATCTACTTCATTTAAAATTCGAACGCCTCGAAATGTCATATCCTCCATATTTCCTATTGGAGTTGCTACCAAATATAAGGTTCCTGCCATAGTTTTTCCTATACCAATGCTTTCTATTATTTCAAATTATACCTAAATAAGAATTCATATTGCCCCTGAATCCCTAAACTATTATTTTGTATGTTTCAATATAATCAGTCTATCCCTTAAGGATGATTCTCTTTCTTAGTGTTGTCCTAATGATAGTATATATCCATAATTTCTTTTGTGTATACATTCTTTGATTCATAAACCACTAAAGGTTTTTCTATGGAAAGCCTTGGCTTACCACCACGAATTCCTTCAATTAACACCATGTTTGGTTCTTTATCATAAAAAGGATGCACCAGTCTCATGCGCTTTGGTTCTATATGATAATCATGCATCAAAGAAAAAATTTCCACCAAACGAAATGGACGATGAACAAAATAACAACGACCCTTCGGCTTTAATAACCTGGCTGTTTCTCGAATTAAATCCTCTAAAGTCATAGTGATTTCATGTCTTGCAATCATCTTCGCATCATTTGGATTTGTAAGACCATGTCCACCAATCATATAGGGGGGATTGGAAGTAACCACATCAAAAGAAGCTGCTCCAAAAATTTCAGAAGCTGTTGTCATATCGCCCTGAACAATGGAAATCTTATCTCCAAGATCGTTTAATTGAACACTTCGATTTGCCATTTCTGCACTTTCTTCCTGGATTTCCAGTCCAGTAAAATGTGCTCCCTTTGTCTTTGCCTCTAATAAAATTGGTAAAATTCCTGTTCCTGTCCCAAGATCTAAGGCCACCTCTCCTTCTTCTACCCTGGCATAATCGGATAAAAGAACAGCATCCATACCGAAGCAAAACTTCTTTGGATGCTGAATAATGCGGTAGCCGTTGCGTCCAAGATCATCTAGCCGTTCATCTTCTCGCAACTCAACTTCCATCTATGTCTCCTTATTGTTGTCTTTAGGTTTATTGTTCTTTTTGTTGTGGTGATTTTTCTTGTTGAAGTTTTTCTTTTTATTATTGTCCTTCTTATCACCTTTCCC
>JAIKXK010000345.1 GCA_024684155.1 Lachnospiraceae bacterium
ATATAAAACTGAAGTCTTGCACCTGGAATTGAAGTGACATCATAAGTATCAGGATCAGCTTCATACACCTCTAATGCTGCTGAACTTACAGAGTTATAACAATCAATTTCTCCTGACTGCATAGCTAAAAGTTTTGGATCATCTTCCTGCATATAGTAAAATACTGCGCCGTCTAACTGCACTTCACCACCCCAGTAGTTTTCGTTTTTCTTTACCGTTACGTCACCTTCCGGTTCAAAGCTATCGATTACAAATGGGCCTGTACAAACCGGTGCATTATCAAAATCTGTGGTTGCATCTAAATCAATAATTCCAAGTTCCGGTGAAGCCAAATCATTTTTAAGAGTTGGATAAACCTCCGGTGTAGTAATAATAAGACGATCATCATCTACTGTTTCGATTGTAAAATCTGCCAGATATGAAAATCTTTCATTTACCTCTGCAACACGCTCAATATTTCTTTTTACCATATCCGGTGTTACGGGATTTCCATTTGAAAAAGTAGCATCTTTATTCAAGGTAATGGTCCAAATATTTCCATCTACTGTCGCATCAGTTGCAAGGCAGGGCTCTACCTCTGCATTTTCATTCATCTTAAAAAGTGCTTCTGATACACCATAAATGGAAGTATACCAACCATAGTATTCCTTATGTACATCTAAGCTTGGATAAGCAAAGGATGCTGCTGTTTTTAAAATTTTTTCTTCTGAAGCAGTTTCTGTAGTTTTACTTTCGGTGTTATCAGTGCCAGTTCCACAACCAGCAATAGATACACAAAGCACTGCTCCAAGAGCCAAAGCCCCCATAATTTTTTTCATTGATCTCATCAAAAAAATCTCCCTATGTATACTTTTTACTAGGGAGATATTATCACACAAAAATATTGGTTTTAAGCCCCTTAGGGGGTTATTGGAGGGATTTAACTCACTTCATAATCTTTGTCGGTTAATTTCACAATCCATAATAAATTGTGGATTATTCTTTTATTTCAAAAAAATCGAAATCTCTATGAGGATTTGGCTTTGCAAGTCCAAAACTTACAATCTTTGCTTCCATAGGAGAAAACTTCTCCTGTAAAATCTGAAAGGCAAGGCGCATTTGTTCCGTCGACAGTTTTTTTCCAAGTGTAATGTGGGGAATCCATTGCATTGGCTGATAAAATTTACTAACAATTGTATCGCCATGCTCACTTATCTCTTCAAAAACAAGCTGGTTCAAATCCTGCAAATATTTATTTTGCACCGCCTCTGCATAAATCACATACGGAAAAAACACTCCTACGGAAGAGATGAAAATTTCTCCTCCTTCGGCTCTCTTTTTTACACCTTCAAACAAAGAAAGCGCCACCTCATCACTTCTTTGTTCAAAAGAAGCTATGGTCAAATGTGGTGGCACGTGATTTTTGGTCATAAAGTCATTTCCTGTTTTGTCAGCGATTTCCTCTAACAAATGAGAAAGACGTTTGTTTGTTGTTTCATCAAAATATGCAGTGATTAAATACATCTATTGATCCTCTAAAATATCTACATATAGGCACATCCACCTTTTTCAGGCATGTCATCTCCCTTTACATATCGCGCATTAAATTCCATATTGATATCACGGATTTCTCTTTTCCCATCAATATAATCCTGATACATTTCAGCAAGTCCTGCCATACATCCATCGCAGTTTGCTTCTATATTTCCAAGAGACTCTTTTACAATCTGTTCTCTTTCTTCTTTTGTTGTTTCACTAATTAAATATCCCATGATGTCTCCTTACTTTTGCTCTATTTCCATTCGATATTTTTTTAAATTCACTTTTCCATCCTTGACTTCCACACCTTCAGCCTCTAAGAGTTTTGCCTGGGCACCTGCTCCACCGAAAGCAAATTCACCCGCTAACTCACCTTTTGAATTCACCACACGAAAGCAGGGAATGTTATCCGGGTCCGGATTTTTATGCAGGGCATTTCCAACAGCACGAGCCATCTTTCGATCTCCTGCCATTTCAGCCACATCTGCATAAGTAGCCACTTTTCCTTTTGGAATCTGTTTAACAGCTTCATAGATTTTGGCACTGGGTGTCTTTGCAATCAGTTCATAGCTTTCTGCAATCATTCGCTTAATATCACTATCCGGAACACTACCATCTAAAATAACAGTATTCCAATGCTCTTTGTTTTGATGATATCCCGGAATCACAGATTCATAAGCATCTCTCCAAAAATCTCTCCACTCAGGATCCACCTTTATATTGATATTAATATATCCGTTCATTTCATAAGTCCAAAGGAAGGCTTTTTT
>JAIKXK010000351.1 GCA_024684155.1 Lachnospiraceae bacterium
TGGGATAAGAACTTGCTATTTCCTTTGTATTGTCAGTAGAATTGTTATCTACCACAATAATTTGAACATCTTCTGTTTGTGATAATAAAGATTCAATTTGTTTCCCTAGGTATTTCCCACAGTTATACGCAGGAATAATTACACTAATCTTCAAGATCTAAGTATTTCTCCCAATATTCCAAACAAGTAAACTTCTCTTTATATTCTTTCCACTCTGCAATCTTATCATCAAATTCATTCTTGATTCTCTTACGAAGAGCAAAGTAGCGCTTTAATGCGGCTAATGTCTTTTTAAAGTTTCTTTCTGTTAAGAAGCCCTGTTTTCTATTTCTATCATATAAATAAATCTGCTTTGCAAAAAATCCATAGCCAATATCCTTTTCACTTACAATACGAAGTTTTTTAAAGGATGGTAATAGCCAGCATAAAAGTTCCATCTGAGGAATAAAACGTGGATAATCTTCATACTCCCTATCATGCATTTTGGATAAGTCGTAACCATCCGGATCAGAATACTTATAATTCATTGCTCCTAATTCTTTATGTTTTTCGATAGGATCAATTTTCATAAAAGCTTCCGGGCCATCAAAGAATGCTTCCATTCCCATAAAGCAGGTTTCAGCTGCCTCATATTTATAACGCATAACATCACGAGTAATAATTCGTGCAAGATGATCAATCATTTTTGCTTTTGTAGCATATTCTTCATATCCACTCATGGCAATTAAAATATTTCTCTCATCGTAGTAATTCATACTAATTGGCTGTTTATTACCACCATAAGGATGCCATACACAGATACCATTCATCATGATAATACCGTTTGAAGAAAGTCTTCTTCCATATTCAATGTCATCATAGTGAATGAACATTGGTATTGGTAAATTCTTTTCATTTACAACAGAGGTTGGTATACAGCAATACCACCATCCACCATAGTTCAATTCGTTGTATGCTTCATTTGCAGCAACGGCTTTTTGCTCTCTCAAATCCCACTCATGGTTATAGGATTTTAACATCACGCCTTTCCAATATGCACCGCCTTCAAACTGCATATATCTGTCTTCACGTTCTAACATGGATCCACATAAATTTGCATCTTTATATTCATCTTTTAACATGCGAAGAATATGATAGGTTCTCTCTAACACTTCACTGTCAAACTGAATATCATCATCCATTAAAATAAAGTGAGTAAAAGGAGTGCCCTTTCTCTTTAAAACGGATTCAATAATAGTTCTTGTAAAACCACCTGCTCCACCTGCATTTTTATTTGGGAAAATATGAACGTCATCTCTATTTCCAAACAAATCCAAAGGTAAACTCTGACCATTATCTGATACATAAACCTCAGCATTTTTATATAAAGGAGAAGCCTGGTTTTCTAAAACATCATTTATAATCTGTTTTACATTATGCTCAACTTCTTTTTCTCTTTTAAAGGTACAAATATTAAATGAAATTCGAACATCACGAAGTTCTGATTCTTCTGTTGTATAAGCCCCGCCATAAAATTCGGTATCTTCCAAAGCCAAAAGAGTTACATAAACGATACCCTCTTTATATAGTTTATCAAAGGAAACCTTACAGCCCCTTTCATTTTCACAAACATTAAACTCTGCATTTTCCTCTTCTCGTGTCATCATAGCTACTTTTTCTTCAGTAGTTCTGGCACGGAAAATTTCATCAGATTTATTTCCTACCACATGTTTTACTTCAACCTTAAGTTTTCCCTCATATTCTAATTCCAGCAAAAGATTTGAAAGCTTTGTATAGGTTGTCCACTTTCCAATAGAAAAACTATTAAAATATGTTTCTAACGAAAGACATTCTCCTTTTTTCAAAAGGAAATACATCTTTCCATCTTTCGATTTTACTTCCCTTTGTTCTACTCCACGAAAATACATTTCCCAGTCTGTGCATACCCCTTCTCTGGGAAATAAGAGTTTCTGAATTATCATATTAACCTCGCTGTTTTAAATTTTTTATAATCATTTTAACTCGTGCAAAAATTTCTTTGCACTCATTTGTTCGGGCAAACAACACCCAAACTATAACATTATACACTATTATACATAAAAATACTCGTACCACTACTCCAACCCATCCTTCAGGAGCCAGAGCATTGCATATCCAATATGTAAAACAACCATCTCCTACAACAACCGCAGTGTATAGAAAATATTTTTTAAAGTATTCCCAAACTGGTACCTTAAATCCATGTTTAAAGGTAACTAAAGGCTCAATCCAAAAGCAGGTAGTCATAATACTGACAATGGTTCCAACAAAAATACCAGGTGTCCCTATTTTTATAACTGCAATTAAGGATACTGTTAGATTAATAATAATTTCTGCAATTGGTTTGTATCGGTCATACCAATATAATCCCATCGCATCCCGGAAGGTCAAATTTACTTTTCGCATACCATTCAGGTAGAAAATTACTACAATCAAAAATACTAACCACATAGGGAACAGATAGTTATCCCCTACCCAGTTTTTAATAAAAGGATTGTATAACACTAAAAATGCCGTAGTGCAGAAACCATAAAGCCAAAAGCCAAGAAAATTCAGTATTTTGAATATCTCATACATGCGATGATGATTTTCAAAATATTGAATTTTCTTGGCTTTTGGCTTTATGGTTTCTGCACTACGGCATTTTTAGTGTT
>JAIKXK010000354.1 GCA_024684155.1 Lachnospiraceae bacterium
GACAGTGCGGAGCGTTCCGAATATCCGTCGTATGTCTGTTGAGCTGAGCCGTTTACGAGCTCAGGTCTTTACAGACATTCGACTAGATGAGGTAAAGCGGAGACACTGCCTAAGAAAAAACGTATAAATATTCTTTCTTACTAAATACAATTGAAAATGCCCGCCGTATTATCAATAAATAGTGATTATAGAAACTATAGGAGAGAAAATGGACGATAAGATATTTGATAATATTCAAGATGTAGATTTAAAGAAAACCATGGAAACATCCTACATCGACTATGCTATGAGCGTTATTGCATCTCGTGCACTTCCAGATGTTCGAGATGGATTAAAGCCAGTACAGCGTCGTGTTCTTTATTCTATGATTGAATTAAATAATGGACCAGACAAGCCACATCGTAAATGTGCTCGTATCGTTGGTGATACCATGGGTAAGTACCACCCTCACGGTGATTCTTCTATTTATGGAGCACTTGTTAACATGGCACAGGAATGGTCCACACGTTATCCACTTGTTGACGGTCATGGTAACTTTGGTTCTGTGGATGGTGATGGCGCTGCTGCCATGCGTTACACAGAAGCAAGACTTTCTAAAATTTCAATGGCTATGCTTGCAGATATCAATAAAGATACTGTAGACTTTATGCCTAACTTTGATGAAACTGAGAAAGAACCTACCATTTTACCAGCTCGTTATCCAAATCTTCTGGTAAATGGAACAACTGGTATTGCTGTAGGTATGGCTACAAATATTCCACCTCACAACCTTCGTGAAGTGGTAGGTGCTGTAAATAAAATCATCGATAACCAGATTGAAGAAGATAGAGAAACTGATATTGATGAAATCATGGAAATTATAAAAGGACCTGATTTCCCTACCGGTGGTACCATTCTTGGAAGAAGTGGAATTGAAGAAGCTTATCGTACAGGACGTGGAAAAATCAGAGTTCGTGCCGTTACAGATATTGAGCCAATGCAAAATGGTAAGAATCGTATTGTAGTTACGGAGCTTCCTTACAATGTAAATAAGGCTCGTTTAGTAGAATACATTGGTAAATTAGTTCGTGACAAAAAATTAGATGGTATTACTGCCCTTCGTGATGAATCTTCTCGTGAAGGAATGCGTATTGTAATCGAGCTTCGTAAGGATGTAAATCCTTCTGTAATGCAGAATTTATTGTTTAAGCATACACAACTTCAGGATACCTTTGGCGTAATCATGTTGGCTTTGGTAAATAATCAGCCTAAGATTTTAAACCTAAAGGATATGTTGACACATTATTTAAATCACCAAAAAGACGTTGTAACAAGACGTACAAAATTTGATTTAAATAAGGCAGAAGAAAGAGCACACATCTTAGAAGGATTATTAATTGCTCTTGACAATATTGATGAAGTAATCCAGATTATCCGTTCATCTGATACGGTTGCTATTGCAAAGCAGCAATTAATGGATCGTTTCGGATTATCTGATGCTCAGTCCCAGGCCATTGTAGATATGAGACTTCGTGCTCTTACTGGTTTGGAAAGAGGAAAGTTAGAGAACGAATATAAAGAGCTTCAGGCTCAGATTAAGGAATTAAAAGAGATTTTGGCAGATGAAAAGAGACTTCTTGGAGTAATTAAAGAAGAAATTTCCTTCTATGCTGATAAATATGGTGATGACCGTCGTACATCTATTGGATTTGATGAGTACGATATTGATATGGAAGACTTAATTCCAGTAACAAGTACAGTGGTTACCTTTACAAAGGTTGGCTATATCAAGCGAATGAATGTAGATAACTTCAAAGCTCAGCACCGTGGAGGTAAGGGAATTAAGGGAATGGAGACCATTGATGAAGATTACATCGTGGAAATGATGTTAACTACTTCTCATCACTATCTTATGTTCTTTACAAATTTTGGTCGAGTATACAGAATAAAGGCTTACCAGATTCCAGAGGCATCAAGAACGGCCAGAGGAACTGCCATTGTAAATCTGCTTCCATTACAGCCGGATGAAAAGATAACATCTATGATTCCAATCAAGGAGTATGATGACGATCGCTATCTATTTATGGCAACGAAAAAGGGAGTAGTGAAAAAGACAAAGCTTTCTGAATATGCAAATATCAGAAAGAATGGTTTAGCTGCAATTAATCTTCGTGATGATGATAAATTAATTGAAGTAAAAATGGCAAAAGATGAAGATGAAGCAATGCTCTTTACTAAATTTGGTCAGGCCATTCGATTTAAAGTTTCAGATGCCAGAAATACAGGACGTGTTTCTATGGGTGTAAAGGGTATGACTCTTTCTGATCAGGATGATGTAATTGCCATGCAGTTAGTATCCCAGGGAGATGCTCTGATGATTGTTTCTAAAAATGGTCTTGGAAAATGTACAAAGATGGAAGAATTTACCTGCCAGCATCGTGGTGGTAAGGGTGTAAAATGCTATAAGATTACAGAAAAAACAGGAAATCTTATTGGAGTTAAGGCAGTTACCCAGGATGATGAGCTTATGTTAATAAATACGGATGGAATTATTATCCGTATATCTGTAGCGGAAACTGCTCTTCTATCACGGATCACGTCAGGAGTAAAGCTCATTGATTTGAAAAATGGTGGAGAGGTTGCATCTATTGCCAAAGTAAGAAAAGAGGACTTGGTGTTAGACGAAGCTGAAAGTGAGGAGTCAGCTGACGCAACTGATGAGTAACATACACTTGCACAGCGGAGGAGAAAAGTATGAAAAAGAAAAGTAGAAATCAAAATGCCACAATTAAAGATTCATTGAACGAATTCTCTGGATTTGTCTTTAAAATGTTTGTTAGTGTAACAGTCATTATGACAATTTTTTTGGCAGTAGTATTTGTAAATGTTTATAATTTCTACAACGTTCAATTTGTAACTCAGTCTTATCAGTTGGAAATTAGAAAAGACGTACAGACCATTAATAAACGTCTGCTCTTCGCTCTTGCTTCTGATGATGATGCAGTCACAGCAGAACAAAGAGCTGACTTGGAAGAAAGATTTCCAAAGATTGAAGGTTATTTTGAAACAATTTCTAAAAACCTAAATAACGATACTTTAGGAAATCAGTTAGTAGAAAACTGGAATGCATTTGAAGCATCATCTTATGAAATGCTGGATATGATTGAAAATGATGATATTGATGGTGCACTGGAATATTATAATTCTACCTTAAATGATGTATCAGAAACTTTGGCAGATTCCTTAGATGAAACTGGATCTTTAGCAGAATCAGCTGCAGCAAATAAGTATAAAACAATTCTTATCATTATTGTTCTAGGTATTGTTGTTCTTGTAGGTGGATGCGTTATTGTATCAATTATCAATAAGAAACGTAGCAAAGCTATGATTGATGATATTGAAAATGACTTAGATGTTTTAGCAAAGGCTACAGAAGAAATTGCTAAAGGTAATGTTCATGTTGAAATTGATTATGACAAGGAAAATGAAATTGGAAAAGTAATTAATCAATTACGAATAGCTGTAAATTCTTTGATTTTCTATATTGATGAAATTCATGACAAGATGCAGACTATGGCATGTGGTAACTTTAATATCTACTTTGATAAGGATTTCGATGGTGATTTTATTGCCATTCAAAATGCTATTGAAAGTTTCTCAAAAGAAATTTCTGAATCCATGACAGAGATTATGGAAGTTTCAAGTATGGTATCAGAAGGTGCAAACCAGATTGCAGGTGCAGGACAAAACTTAGCTGATTCTGTTACTACTCAGGCTGGAATTGTAGATGATTTGTCTGTTACTGTTGGAAGCATTACAGAACAGATTTCTGCAAACTCTACTGATGCAACAGACATTTCCAATGAAGTGGAAGTTGTAGCTCAAAATATTGTAGATGGAAACAGACAGATGCAGGAAGTAGTTCGTGCTATGGATGCAATTTCTGATTCATCAAAGGAAATCTCAAACATTATTGACACCATTAATGAAATTGCAGACCAGACCAATCTTCTATCTTTAAATGCTTCTATTGAAGCAGCCAGAGCCGGTGAAGCTGGACGAGGATTTGCTGTAGTTGCATCTGAAGTTTCTCAGCTTGCAAATCAGACAGTGGAAGCTGCACAGAATACGGCAGGACTTATAAATGCTTCTTTAAGAAGTGTGGAAGAAGGAATTAACATTGCAAATGAAACTGCTGCTAAGTTAGATTCCATGGTGGAACAGGTTCAGGGAATTGCAGTAAAGGTTAAGAATATTGCAGAGGATTCGAATACTCAGGCAGGATCCGTTCGTGAAATGTCTTCTAATATTGGAGAAATTTCATCTGTAGGACAAAATAACGCTGCTACTTCTGAAGAATCTTTGGCATTAAGTTATGAAATGAATGAACACGCTAACTCATTAAAAGAATTAGTAAATAAATTTGAATTAAAAGCATAAGAAATGCAAAAAATTCGTTGACAAAGAATATGGGTTTTAGTACAATAAATGTTGCGTCAAGTCAGACGCAACATTTATTTTTTTAAAGAAGTAACTGTTCCGGATTAGCGACCGGTATTCATTGACAGGAACTTTAAGGCTTATGGAGAAGTACTCAAGTGGCCGAA
>JAIKXK010000017.1 GCA_024684155.1 Lachnospiraceae bacterium
GATTGGAAAATCCAAGCAGGGATTCAATATCACTGATGTTTTCGTTGGTGGTAGACAGAAGCTCTTCTGCTTTTTTCATGGTAAAAGTCATGCCGTAGTCAAAGAGAGACAGCCCGGAATATTTTTTGCAGATTTCGTTTAAATATGCACCGGAATAGTTTAACTTTTCAGCTAACTGACTGCGACGTATCTGACCGTAGGTCTCTTCCATGGACTTTGTGATTTTGGTAAACAGTGTGTATTCGGCGTCGGTTCCGATTTGTATGGGCTCTGTGGAAAAATGGCCGGGGTCAGACAGAAAACGGATTAAATCTGTAATGTCATTTTTGATTCGAAGAGAGGAAGCTTCTGTAGGAGAAAGGGTTTCCCTGGTAATGGAGTCAAAGTAGTAGTGCACATCTCTGTCAAACACTGTTTCTGCCATCAAGGGATTGAAATCCACATAGTCCTTTGAAGTATTGGTATTCCCCGTCAGGTTGGCTTTTAAAAATTTCTTCATATCAGAGGGAGCGGAAGTAGAGATAAGCTCAAAAAAATTCAAACACAAATCCTCATAAATCATTTTCAAAAACTCCGGTGAAATCTGTAAAAATACAATTTTAAAGTCGGTAGAATATTCTTCTGTGTGCATCACATTCCGGTTTAGGATGCAACAGCTTCCTTTTTTGTACAGATGTCTTTCGTTTTCAATGTTCACATAGACTTCCCCCTCCATCACAAACATAAATTCAAAAAATTCGTGGTGATGAAGTTTGAAATACTCCCTACGGGATTCAGTTTCTTCTCTGTTCATACAGGAATAAAAAGCACCCTTAGGAAAAACATAGCATGTGCTGAAGTGTCCGGCATCAGATTCTAAGTTGATGCTGTTAAATATGAGACGATAAGGTACGTCCATTTTGAAATTGACAGGAGCAGAGTTTATGTTTCCGGTCAAGTCCGGGGAAACGGATTTCATAAACTCCTCCTGGTTTAAGCCATTGTGACTGATGGAGTAAAACATAAAAGCCTCCTCACTTTTGTGGATTCAAAAATAATTAAAAATTCGTATTATTTGTATCTTGGATAACAAAATTTATGGTTCATAAATAAATTAAATTTATATGCGTATATGGTATAAAAAAGTAAAATTTATAACGTTTCTGATATTTTAGTGTCAAAAACAAATATTTATAATATTAGTATAAACAGAAAACATCAGATTTCAAGTACTCTTCCGGAAAAGGAATACGAAAAAGTAAGGAAAAGAAAAAAGATAAGAAAAAGGAGTCAACAGATTATGAAAAAAGTGGATTTTAACAGTGATTGGAGATTTTATACAGAGAGTCAAGAAATTTCATCCCTTACCCTTCCCCATGATGCCCAGCTTTTGGAGGGTAGAAAAGCGGATTCTCCCGGTGGAAGCGGACACGGATATTATGTGGGAAATGTATACACCTATGAAAAGAAATTTGATGTGCCTGGTGACTGCAAAGAAAAGCATATAGAAATCCTTTTTGAAGGAGCCTATCGAAATACAAAAGTCTTTTTAAATGGGGAAAGCCTGGGAGAACACAAATACGGTTATACCGGCTTTTCCTTTTCTATGGATGAGCATTTGAAGTATGGAGAGGAAAATGTGTTTAAAGTGGTCGTGGACAACTCCAAACTTCCCAACTCCCGTTGGTATACCGGTGGTGGAATCTATCGACCGGTTTCACTTTGGATAGGAGAAAAGGAGCATATCAAATACGAAGGAGTACGTGTTACCACTCTTTCTGTGGATCCGGCGAAAGTATTGGTAGAAACAGAGGCAACTGGAGATGATATTGAAATAGAGATTATAAAAGATGATGTAGTGGTAGCCCAAGGAAGTGGAAGATCTTCGGAAATTGAAATTCCGGATGCTCTTCTTTGGTCAGCAGATACCCCGAATCTTTATACAGCCCATGTTACGTTAAAAAAAGACGGCGTTTTAAAGGATGAAGTATCTGAGACTTTTGGAATCCGGTCTCTTTCCTGGAGTCCAAAGGGATTTTTTGTTAACGGTAAAAATACTTTGCTGAAAGGCGGATGTGTTCACCACGACAATGGAATTGTGGGAGCAGCCAGCTACAAAGAAAGTGAGTGGAGAAGAGTCCGTATCCTAAAGGAAAATGGGTTCAATGCCATTCGTGTCGCACATAATCCGGCATCCACTGCCATGTTGGAGGCTTGCGATTTTTATGGAATGTATGTGATGGATGAGACCTTTGATATGTGGTATGTGAGAAAGACAAAGTATGATTATGGCTTGGATTTCAAAGCAAACTGTAAATTGGATGTAGCGTCTATGGTAAAAAGAGATTTTAATCATCCCTCAGTTATTATGTACTCCATTGGAAATGAAGTATCTGAGCCGGGAAAACCGGAAGGTGTTAAACAGGGAAAAGAAATCATTTCCTTTATCAAAGAAATGGATAAAAGTCGTGCTATCACCGGGGGCATGAATCTGATGATTATGTCCAATTTTGCCAAAGGAAAAGGACAGTATGACAACGTGGATAAAGAAGAGAACACCGTAGGAAAAGAAGAAGTTTCTGATGCGAAAAACGGTAGTCTTCTTTTCAACACGATTGCTACATTTTTAGGACCAAGCATGAATAAAGCGGGGAATTCCAAGAAGGTGGATGCACTGACTACACCGATTCTGGATGCTTTGGATATCGCAGGATACAACTATGCCAATGGTCGTTATCCTCTGGAGGAAAAGGCACATCCTAACCGTATTGTGGTAGGTAGTGAAACCTTCCCTTATGAAATCGGGAAAAACTGGGATATGGTGGAGCAATTCCCTTATTTGATTGGGGATTTTATGTGGACTGCATGGGATTATATGGGAGAGGCAGGACTGGGCGCCTGGAGCTATACCGGAGGAATGCCATTTAATCGCCCCTATCCTTGGAAATTAGGAGGGGCCGGAGTGATTGATATTTTAGGAAATCCGGATTCATCCTGCGACTATGCAAAGGTGGTTTGGAGAGAAACGAAAAATCCGGTTATAGGAGTTCGCCCGGTCAATCATCCGGGGGTGAGAGTTTCAAAATCCATCTGGAGAGGAACCAATGCCATTCCGAGCTGGTCATGGAAGGCGTGTGATGGCAATAAAGCCGAAATTGATGTATTTGCCAGAGCAGATTCAGTGGAACTTTTTGTAAACGGTTCTTCATTAGAAAAGAAAAAAATAAAGAACTATCAGGCTTTGTTTAAAACCAAATATGAGCCGGGAACCATCGAGGCTGTAGCTTTTGATGTATCCGGAAAGGAGATTGGCAGAAGTAGCCTATCATCTGCAGGAGAAAGTAAGGTTTGCATTCTTCCGGAAAAAGAAAGTTACACCGCCGGTGAAGTGGCTTATGTAAATATTTCCATTCAGGATAAAAATGGAATCGTAGAGTCCAATGCCGACAGAAAGCTTTCCGTAGAAGTGGAAGGTGGAGAACTTTTGGGATTTGGAAGTGCAAACCCCTGTACCAAAGATGAATTTACAGATGGAAGCTATACCACATATTTGGGAAGAGCACAGGCTGTGGTTCGTATAGGGGAAAATGGAGCCGCAAAAATAAAAGTACATGATGGTGCCAATGTCATAGAACAAAATCTATGATTTTAGCATATGGGTAGAGTGGTATTGAATTAGAGGTTATATGAAGGAGAAAAAAATGGGAAAAGAAAAATTGAACGAAAAGGGTGTGCCTTTCGGAGCACGACAGAAGATGCCGATCTTTTATGGACTGGCATGGTCGACCAGAGGAATCTCTGCTGCAATTAATGCAGTGCTTATTATGCAGATTAGTTTTTACTGTACAGATATTCTGGGATTGAATCCCGGAATTATTGGTGCT
>JAIKXK010000085.1 GCA_024684155.1 Lachnospiraceae bacterium
CTTTAAACTTATCAGTAATATCCATCACCTGATCCATGAAATAAACTGTAGTTTTTCCATCCTCAATTACTACTTCCACATCATTCATTTCTGCATCTTCCATAAGCTCTTCTTCCGTCAATGGACGCTCATTTCCAAAGATATCATAGGCAACTCCGCCACCACTCATTTCCTGTGTTTCACCGTTTTCATCTGTATAAGTAGTGGTATAACCACCCTCTCCATCGAAGGTTACAGTAGCATCTGTAAGTTCACCTTTTGTCCAAATCTGAATCTGTCTTTGAATGCCACCTACATTTGCCGCATAGGCACTTGCTGACCCAAACACTAACACTCCTACAACTGCTACTGCAGCCACTGCAACTTTTTTAATTTTCTTTTTTTCTAACACTTTCATCTTCTCGACCTCCCAAGAAATATGATCGGAGGGCTCTAAAACCGAAAATGCTTTTTTATATTTTTCACTATTCGTCATCTTCCCATTCCTCCTTCAATTTCTCTTTTAATATACTGCGTCCTCGGTTTAGTCTTACCTTTACATTACTTTCGGAGATACCTAAAATTTTCGCAATCTCTTTTACGCTGTAATCTTCGTAATAAAAAAGATGAATTACCACTTTGTATTTATCCGGAAGTGAAATTACTGTCTCAAATAAATCTTTCGACTCTGGTGTATCAAAGGTCAGGGTTTCAATAAAATCCTCAATTGATACATTTTTCTTTTTCCAAAAGGACGTTACTGTATTCTTGGATTTGTTAATCGCTACACGAAGTAACCAGGCTTTAATATGCTCTTCACTATCAAATTCTTTTTTTGAAACGTAATATTGATAAAAAGTATCTTGCACAACATCTTCCGCATCTTCCTTGTTTTTTAATATTCCAAAGGATGCCACATAAATATTTTGCTTATACTTTTCCACCAACTCTTGTAATGTTACTCTCATGTATCTCTCCTTGAAAGGCCTTTCACTTATTATACAAGTGAAGGAATAAAAAGGTTACAAAAGATATAAAATTTTTTAAATAGGAATAAAAACCCTCAACCTGTTTCATGCTATAATGGCCATAACACAATAAGGGAGAGGTGTTTATTATGAAATCAATAAAGCGAATTTTTTGTTTATTCCTTGTGGCACTTATTTTATTTTCCTGTCAGGGCTCCCACTCCATTGCCCCGGTATCTGAAGCTGCCACTGTTAGTCGTCTTCATGTGGATGGAAAATATCTAAAGAATTCCAAAAATAAATCTGTTCAACTAAAGGGAATCAGCACCCACGGTATTTCCTGGTATCCAGAATACATCAATGATAAATGCTTTAAACAGCTGCATCATTGGGGAGCAAATATAGTACGACTTGCCATGTACTCTTCCGAATATAATGGTTATTGTACCGGCGATAAGGCAAATAAAAAAGCTTTAAAAAAGCGAATTGAAAAAGGTGTTAAGTTAGCCAAAAAATATAATATGTATGTCATTATTGATTGGCATATTATGAATACTGATGGCAATCCATTAACGCATCAGAAGGAGGCCAAGGAATTTTTCACCTGGGCTTCTAAGAAATTTAAAAATTCTCCTAATGTAATCTATGAAATCTGCAATGAGCCTTGTAATGGAACCTCCTGGTCTGACATTACAAAATATGCAAAAAAAATAATTCCAGTAATCCGAAAACGTGCTTCAAAATCTGTGATTATTGTTGGCACCCCAAATTGGAGCCAGGAACTGGATAAGGCTGTTGCAAAGCCTTTGAAGTACAAAAATATTATGTATGCCCTACATTTTTATGCCGCTACCCACGGTGATTATTTAAGAGATGTATTAACCTCTGCCCTGAAACAAAAACTCCCTGTTTTTGTTACGGAGTTTTCTATTTGTGACGCTTCAGGAAATGGTTCTATCGACAAAACTTCTGGGAATAAATGGATGAAGATTTTAAACAAACACAAAATCAGCTACTGCCTTTGGAATTTATCCAACAAAGCAGAATCCTCATCCATTATAAAATCCTCCGTTACAAAAACCAGTGGATTTAAAACAAAGGATTTAACTACCACAGGGAAATGGTGGAAAAAACAAATAAAATAAACATAATAAAACTCTCTTATCTTTTACTAAAAGTATTTCGATA
>JAIKXK010000099.1 GCA_024684155.1 Lachnospiraceae bacterium
TGTTATCATTGTTGAAATTTAAAACACTTCCATCTGCACCCATGAACACCAATCCAATTTCTCCATAGGTACTAAACCACAGATTTCCTTTGCTATCCTTTAAAATATGACGAACTCTGGTGTTATCAAAGATATGCATCCTCTCTTCATCAACCACAACATTATTAATCCGGTCAATGGAAACAACACCACTATCTGTTCCAATGTAAACAATATTCCCGTCAAGGACTATGGTATTTACTGCATCCCCTTCAATTCCAACCTTCTTAAATAAATCCGTAAAAGGATTTTTCGATAGTTCCAACACTCCCTGTTTTGAAGATGAATACCAGACATTTCCCTGTTTATCCACCATAACATCAGAAATGGCCGTATTAAAATTTTCTGAGGTTAAATTTTGAATTTCACCTGATTCATTTACAAATCCAAATCCATTTTCCGCTGCGAAAAAATACCCTTCTTCCCCTGCCTCATAAATGATTCGATTTACACTAGAATGCTCCCCTAAGTCAATGGTAGACTCTTTTACAAACTTATTATCTACCAGTCGAACTACATCTATGGTTCCACCAGCAGTTCCAACCATAAAGGTTCCTTTTCCATTATTTGCAGCTGCATAGTAGGAGTTTCCTTCCTCTTCACACTCCAGGGTATCTAGAACAACCCCATCTTCCATTAAAAAGAGCGCTCCTGCTTCTGTAACCCCACAGATTTGATTATCTCCAACTTCCTGCATGGAACTAACAAAATAAATCTTATCCAAGCTGTCATATACTTCAATCTTTGAAATAGGAAGGAACTCCTCTATTTCACTTTCGTCTTCTGCATTTTTAATTTCCAGGGTAATTTTGCAGACATAGGAAGAGGTACTTACATAAATATTGCCATAGGAATCTTCCGTAATACCACGGATAGAATTGGATGGTAGTCCATCTGTTTCATCAATAAATTTAATTTCATTACTATAGGGATTAAAGCATGCCACACCACAGTCATTGGTTCCTATCCAGAGTCTCCCCTTTGAATCTGTAAATAAAGCAATGGCATTTGTTATCTTAGAATCTAAATCAATTTGTTCAAATACACTGCCATCATATCGATACAATCCAGAATAGGCACCTGCCCAAATATAGCCGTCTCCCGATTGGGTAATGGTATTAATTTCAGCAGAATTCAATCCATCTTCCATATCAAAAACCCGCTGTGCATAATCAGATGAATAATCCTTTGCCGCTTCTGCAGGTACTGCCAAAAAGCCTGCCATTACAAAAGAAATCAAAGGAATGAACATCATCAAGGTTTTTTTGCTATTTGTTTCTTCCACTTCTTCTTTTTTTAGTCTACCCTCTAAATCCAGAGTAAGGCCAGCTTTCTTAAAAATATAAATAGCGCCCATTAATAAAATCAGTGTAATAATCTTATCTGGCACGTTTACAATCAACTCTCCAGCACTACTACAAACTAAAAGAATACTCGTGTATTGAGATAGCATTTCTACTAAGGCATCTCCCCAAATATTTCCGGTAAATCCTTCCTGAAAATATAAATTCAGCGGAGTTGCAATTCCTGTCATTACAAGACCAGTCAAAACACTAGTCCCTACTACAGTAAAGGAATCCCATCGATCCTTTTTATACAAACGCAATCCTACCGTAAGAGCACCTGCTATACTAACTAAGGCATATACAATTCGATAAGATCCAAATCCTGCTATGATATTAAAAGATAATCCGGTAATCGCCCCGGCAATAGGGCCTAACAAGACTGCCACTAAAAAGGTACCAAAACTGTCCATATAGATTGGCAAAGAATAAAAAGATGCGATACTGTGCCCCATAAGGTTCATTACAGCACCAACAATGATCAATGCGATACTTTGTTTGTTCACTAAAAACAAGTATTTTTTCATGCTCTACTCCCCCAAGTTGTCAGTCTGACAATAGTATAAATATTATACCATTTTGCTACATCTATGGCAAAATTTCCCATACTTTCATATACAAAAATCCACTTATTGCATTATTTGCAATAAGTGGATTCTTTTATTGTATGATTTTTATTTAAAAGGATTTTCTGTTGGATAAGGCAGGCTCTTTGGCTGGTTATAATTTATATCCTCCATTGGTACGCCTAAATACTTAAATACTTCAAATAAAGCTTTTCCGTGATGTCCAAAAGCAACTGCTCCATGGTGAGGATAGTTCTTCTGGATTAAAACGTGGCGATAGAAACGGCCCATTTCTTTAATGGCAAATACACCAATACCGCCAAAGGACTTTGTAGCCACCGGAAGTAC
>JAIKXK010000223.1 GCA_024684155.1 Lachnospiraceae bacterium
CCACCGGTTGCAAAAGGCGGATTGCTGCTATAAATTAAGCAGCGTAAGCTAAATTATCTTCAGCGTTTAAATTTAAGTTTGGCCATTTAACGCATTACCATACGACTCGCTTCACCAGCTGCAAGATCCCTGTCGAAACCTTTACTAGCCCATGTTCCTCTACCGTCTATATCGGCAGAGCGCTTATAAAAATATAATACAGTAAACAGAAAAATTCAACACTAAACCATAGGTTTAACTTAGAATTTATAAAAATTATCTGATTTACTTAAAAGCCTGTTTAAACTCTCTTTGAGCTTCTCTTTTTTGGTCTTTCTTAGCAATATCAGCTCGCTTATCATAAAGCTTTTTACCTTTTGCTAAAGCAATTTTCACCTTTACCCGGGAACCCTTAAAATAAACTTCTACTGGAACCAAGGTATAACCCTTTTCCTTCATCTTTTGTTCCAGCTTTAAGATTTCATAACTATGCATCAAAAGCTTTCTGGGACGAAGGGGATCCCGGTTAAAAATATTTCCTTTTTCATAAGGAGCAATGTGCATCTGATATACAAACATCTCTCCATTTTCAATACGAAGAAAAGATTCTTTAATAGAACATTTTCCCATACGAAGTGATTTTACTTCTGTTCCCACCAAAGAAATACCTGCTTCATATGTTTCCTCTAAAAAGTAATCATGATATGCTTTTTTATTATTTGCTATTAACTTATGTCCTTCTGCCATATCTATGTCCTCAAATATACTATCTATAACCTTGTTTTATAATATTCGTTACAAAACACAAAGTAAATCACTTTATCTTTTGTTTTATTTTTTATTTCCTTTTTTTGTTCCAGATTTTTTTCTTCTACTACCAGCCTTTTTCCCAGACTTTACAGCAGATTTTTTACCATGTTTTTTTGCTGCCTTCGAAACAGAAGAACGTTTTCTGTCTTTTTCCTTTATAGCCGCTTTTTTCTTTAATGGCTTTCCCTTTCTGGATTTTACAAAGGATTTTTTGCCACCCTTGTCCTTCTTCCTTTCAGCAAGTTCAAAATCAATGGTTCTGGTATCAAAATCTGTTTTTACTACACGGATACGAAGGGGTTCTCCTAAGGTAAAGGTTCGTTTTGTACGTTCTCCTACAAGACAGTAATGCTCTTCATCAAACTCATAATAATCGTCATCTAAAGATACAATAGGAATCATTCCTTCTACTGTATTGGATAGTTCCACATATACGCCCCATTTTGTAATTCCGGAAATAACGCCTAAGAATTCCTGATCAATATAAGAAGATATAAATTGTACCTTCTTTAACTTATCCACTTCTCGTTCAGTTTCATCTGCTCTTCGCTCTAATTTCGAAGTCTCAACTGCAATTTGAGGAAGGGAGCCTTCATAATAAGCACTTCTTCTTTTCTTTAATTTTCCGTGCCAATGTTCTTTTAAGATACGATGAATCATAAGATCAGGATATCGACGGATTGGGGAAGTAAAATGACAGTAATATTCTGCCGCTAAGCCAAAATGACCATCACATTCCACATCATACTTTGCCTGCTGCATAGAACGAAGTGTCAATCTGGCAAGCATATCCTCTTCCGGCGTATCTTTAATATTATTTAATAATCTTTGAATCTCTTTTGGAGAAATATCCGTCTTATCTCCCTTAAGGCTGTATCCAAAGTTTCCAATAAAATGAGATAGATTTGTGATTTTTTCTCCATCTGGAGTGCCATGTACTCTAAATAAGAAAGGAAGATTTTCTTCACATGCATATCGGGCAACTGTCTCATTTGCAAGAAGCATGAACTCCTCAATAAGACGATTTGAAGTTCTTCTTTCATAAGGACGAATTTCTGTAGGACGACCTTTTTCATCTAAAATAATTACAGTTTCAGGGAAATCAAAATCAATGCTTCCCCTTTTGGTACGACGCTTATTTAAAATCTTTGCAAGATTTGCCATTTCTCGAAACATCGGCACTATCTCTTCGTACTCTTTTATAACCTCAGGATCTTCATCTTCAAGAATTCGGTTAACGTTAGTATAGGTCATTCGTCTTGTAGAATGAATGACAGATTCACAAATCTTATAATCAACTACCTTTCCCTTAGGATCAATGGTCATGATACAACTTAGGGTCAAGCGGTCTTCATCTTCATTTAAAGAACAAATTCCGTTGGATAAGGATGTTGGTAGCATTGGAATGACACGATCCACTAAATAAACGGAAGTTCCTCTATGTCTTGCCTCTGCATCCAAATCTGACTTATCTGTTACGTAATTTGATACATCTGCAATATGAACACCCAGGATGTAGTTATCCCCATCTCTCTTTAAGGAAACCGCATCATCTAAATCCTTTGAATCATCACCATCAATGGTAACCATTACTTCATCTCTTAAATCCAAACGTCCCTTTATATCTTTTTTCGATACAGGTTCATTTTTCTCTTCTGCTTCCGCCATAACGTTTTCAGGAAAGGCGGTAGGAATACCAAAGGTGCGAACAATGGAAGTAACATCTACCCCCGGATCTGAAGGAAATCCTAAAATCTCTACTATAATCCCTTCTGGTTTATGACGTAAATCTCCATATCCTGTTAAATAACACACTACCTTCTGATTATGAAGGGCATGTAAATCTTTTCCCTGAGGAATAAAAATATCTCTGGTAATTTTTTTATCATCTGGAATAATAAATCCAAAATTCCCGGATTTTTGATAGGTACCAACTACAGTAGTAATCTCATGAGATAAAATCTCAATAATCATTGCCTCAGTGCGTTTTCCTTCACGGCCTTCAATAACCTGAATCTTTACCTGATCCTGATGGAAGGCCGGTCCCACATAATCCTCTGGAATAAAAAAATCCTCTTCCATGCCTTCTACTTCTACAAAACCAAAACCTCTTTGGTTAGAAATAAAAGTTCCTTCATATTGTTTTTTTGTTTCTTCTTTTGACATAATCACCTTTCAAAATAAATAATACGAAAAAAAAGAGCCACCAAATAGGTGGCTCAAATCTACTTGCTATTAAAATACACTTAAGTTCAATACTGCTGCTAACACAAAGAACACAACTACTAAAGCTGCAGTAATTTTCACAAGAATTCCCTCACGAGAACGACCTTTGTTTTTAGACCAGTAACTTTCCATGGTCTGTCCACCAATTGAACCTAAGCCCTGCTGTTTACCTTCCTGTAAAAGGATGATAACTACAAGTGCCACACAAACTGCTATAAATAAAACTGTAAGAACAATCTTTAAAACGTCCATTATAATTTTCCTCCTAATCAAGTCGCCATACAATAAACCATAAGTTTTCTTTCTTCTTTATACGCGACTAAAAAAATATAGCATAATTGTGCGAAAATATCAAGCAATTTTATTCTAATATCTATGCTTTTACAAAAAATGGGCCCGCCAGAAGGCGAGCCCTAAAATTTTAAATGTTATTTATTCTGGAAATATTCATGAATTCCCTTAGCAGCTGCTTTACCAGCACCCATAGCAAGAATTACAGTTGCAGCACCTGTTACGGCATCTCCTCCTGCAAATACTGCCATCTTAGATGTAGCACCAGTTAATTCTTCTGCTGTAATACATCCACGACGGTTTACTTCCAATCCCTCTGTTGTTGAAGAAATCAAAGGATTTGGTGATGTACCAAGTGACATGATTACCGTATCACATTCAATATCGTACTCACTGCCTTCAATTTCTACAGGGCGACGACGTCCAGATTCATCAGGCTCACCCAGTTCCATCTTAATAATCTTAATTCCACAAACCTGGTTCTTATCATCTATAAGAATTTCAACAGGATTCTGAAGTAAATCAAAGATAATTCCTTCTTCTTTTGCGTGGTGAACTTCTTCTGCACGAGCTGGAAGTTCAGCCTCAGAACGACGATATACAACATGTACTTCTGCTCCAAGACGAAGTGCGGTACGAGCAGCATCCATAGCTACGTTACCACCACCAACAACAACTACTTTCTTACCTCTAGAAATAGGAGTATCCTCATCCTTAAAAGCTTTCATTAAGTTGTTACGTGTTAAGTATTCATTTGCTGAGAATACACCAAGAGCTTGCTCACCAGGGATTCCCATAAATCTAGGAAGGCCAGCACCTGATCCAATAAATACAGCTTCAAAGCCTTCTTCTTCCATTAATTCATCTATAGTTACCGACTTACCGATAATAACGTTAGTCTCAAGTTTTACACCTAAGTTCTTAACGTTTTCAACTTCTGCAGCTACTACTTCATCCTTTGGTAGACGGAATTCCGGAATACCATAAACCAAAACTCCACCAGCTTTATGTAGTGCTTCAAAAATAGTAACATCATATCCAAGACGAGCCAAGTCTCCTGCACATGTTAAACCAGCAGGACCTGAACCAATAACAGCCACCTTGTGACCATTCTTTGGAGCATCTGAATGAGGACGAACACCATTTTTTCTAGCCCAATCAGCAACAAAACGCTCTAGCTTACCAATGGCAACTGCGTCACCCTTGATACCGCGAACACACTGGCCTTCACACTGACTTTCCTGAGGGCAAACACGTCCACAAACTGCAGGTAGTGCTGATGACTCAGAAATAATTTCATAAGCCTTTTCAAAATTACGATTTTTTACTTCCTGAATAAATGCAGGAATATTAATAGAAACAGGACATCCATTTACACAACGAGGATTCTTACAATTTAAGCATCTTTCAGCTTCCTTAACTGCTTCTTCCTCTGTATATCCTAAACAAACTTCTTCAAAATTCTTTGCGCGAACAAGAGGTTCCTGTTCAGCGATAGGTACTCTTACAAATCCGTCCATTAGTGATCACCTCCACAATGTCCGCAACCACCGTGATGGGTGTCGCCTTCTTCATATTCAAGTTTCTTTCTTCCTTCTTCAGTAGCGTACTGTTTCATACGTGCCATAGCAAGGTCAAAGTCTACCTTGTGGCCATCAAATTCAGGACCGTCTACACAAGCGAATTTTACTTCGCCGTCTACGATTAATCTACAAGCACCGCACATTCCTGTACCATCTACCATAATAGGGTTCATAGAAACTGTGGTAGGGATATTTAATTCCTTTGTAAGTAAGCAAACAAATTTCATCATAATCATTGGTCCAATAGCGATACAATGATCATAAACTTTTCCTTCATCAACCAAAGCCTGAAGCTGGTTAGTACCCATTCCATGGAATCCATAAGTACCGTCATCAGTAGTTACATATACTTCCTTTGCAACAGCCTTCATTTCATCAATATAGAAAAGCAAGTCTTTGGTACGACTACCCATAATAACAGTAGCATCTACACCATGCTCATGTAACCACTTAACCTGTGGATATACAGGAGCGGTACCAAGTCCACCTGCAATAAATACTATATTTTTCTTCTTGGTCTCTTCAAGATTTTCTTCCTGACAAAATTCAGAAGGAATTCCTAAAGGTCCAACAAAATCAATGAAAGAATCACCTTCATTTAGTTCGTTCATTCTCTCAGTAGAAGCACCAATGGTCTGAACTACAATAGTGATGGTTTTTTTTTCGCGATCATAATCACAAATCGTAAGAGGTATTCTCTCACCTTCTTCATCAATGCGAGCAATAATAAACTGTCCGGGGAGACAGGATTTTGCTACACGTGGAGCTTCCACATCCATAAGGATAATGTTTGCAGCAAGCTCTTCTTTTCGTACAATCTTATACATACATCCTCCATTCTATATCGCTATAATCCCCTGCGATATATCTTTTTTCTTTCTATAGTTTCCTTACCCTTTAAAACCTATTACA
>JAIKXK010000254.1 GCA_024684155.1 Lachnospiraceae bacterium
AAAAGACAAAAACACAATATTCCAACTACACCATATCCAGTTATTATTTTTCCTGGTTTTTATTATTTTTTCTTACTTTTATTTGTTTGGAAGACATATATTAAAGATATATTTTTTAAAGAGGAAAGAATAAAAAAACCAGGAAAAATAATAACTGGATATGGTGTAGTTGGAATATTGTGTTTTTGTCTTTTCGTCCTTCATTTACCAAAACCCTTTGAGATTGATATGCTTTCCGTGGGGCAGGGAGATGGAATTTTTATACGTTCAAAAGAAAATGTGATTTTTATGATTGATGGAGGTAGTACTTCTATGAAAGAAGTAGGAAAGTATGTATTAGAACCTTTTTTGTTATACCAAGGTGTAAATCGAATTGATTATTGGATGCTTTCCCATATGGATACAGATCATATTTCAGGTTGTATGGAATTGTTGGAAGAGGGATTTCCTGTTTCTTATGTGATTCTGCCTAAAAGTGTAATAGATGAAAATGAAAAAGAGCCAAAAGAGCATTACGAAAAAATTTTACAGTTATGTAAAAATAATGATACAGAAGTATTATACATACAAAAAGGAGAGCGGTTTGGAACAACGAGTATAGAGTTTCTTTGTCTTGGACCAAACTATCCATCAAAGTTTTTAGGAACCAATGAAAATAGCATGATTTTAAAATTATCTTATGGGAAATTTAATGTAATTTTCACAGGGGATATGGGAAGCGAACAAGAAAAGGTTGTGTTAGAAGAATGGAAGAATATAGGAAAAATTGAAGTGTTAAAAGCAGCCCATCACGGATCAAAAAATTCCAATTGTATAGAGTGGTTACAAACTCTTTCTCCATCTCTTTCTATTATATCTGCAGGCAAAGATAATTTATATGGACATCCATCCTGGGAAACCCTAAATCGTATGGATGAATTAGATATTTCATATCTTTGTACCATAGAACAGGGACAAATAAAAATACGTGGAAGGGAAGATGGGAGATTTTGGGTTATTGAAAAATAAACAGGCTATATAAGATTGTTGGAAGTGTCAAAAAATTATTTATATTATAGAGAAAAGTTGTATAATTATTGTTAGATTTACTTATCACAAATACAAGATTGGGGGGCGTGTCTTATGAAAAGTGAAAAATCTAAAAAAACACGAGGGCTTAGCATATCTGTAAAAATAATTGCTATGTCTTTGATCTGTCTGATTGTGGCATTATTAATTTCTGTTATCATTTCTACGAGTATTGCATCAAATCGATTGATTAGCAATTCCGAAGAAGACTTATCATCTTTAGCAACATCGAAAGGAAAATCCCTAGAAGATTTTGTAAAAGCACAAAAGGTTATGACAAAATCAGTTGCGGAAAATGAAACTTTAATTAATGCTGCAAAAGAATATAAAGAAACGGGGGAGATTAATACCTCCTCTCAAAACCAACTTGCAACCATGCTTGCAAATATGGAGGAAAATTCGGGAACTTTATATGAAAACTTTTTTGTTACTGTAGGTAGCACAGGTTTTGCAGATTGTTTGGGAAATGAAACACTTCACGATGTTTCAGAGGAACCTTTCTACAGTGCATGTCAAAGTGAAGGCTTATTTTATGGAAATAATGTTTCTCCAGTTACAGGAAATCCAGTTTACGTAATAGCATATGCAGTAACAGATCCTTCCACAGGAGAATTTTTAGGTACAGTAAATAATTCCATAGATTTAGCTACTATGGCAGAACAGATTGTATCCGATGATACCTATGATGTTATGATTTTGACTCCAGATGGAATTGCAATTGCTTCTCCTAATACAGAAGCAATCCTTAATTTAGATATGAATGAGGTGGATCCAACAGCATGGAGTGCTATTCTTTCTTCTGGACAGGGATATTCAGAATATAATGATCCTTATACCGGAAATCTTGGATATCTTGGATATTACGTTTCAGAAAACTTTGTAACTCAGGTTTCGGTAGCCGATACCACCTTTGATGATGAGCGCCAGGATTTATGGAATGCAGCACTTCTTATTATTATAGTTTCAGTTATTGTTGCAGCTGTTGTTATTTTTATTGTGGCAAGTACCATTACGAGACCACTGATTAGAGCAAGCCGTACGGTTAGTGATTTAGTCTCAGATATTCAAAATGGTAATGCTGATTTAACGACTCGATTAGAAGTGAAAACAAAGGATGAAGTAGGAGTCTTATCTGAAAATTTAAATGAGTTTATTGCAACCCTACAAGAAATTATGAATATGTTAGGAATTAGTTCAAATAAGTTAAGCGAAATTTCTAACAATGTACGAAACAATATTACAAATACAGAAGATCAGATTAGTAATGTATCTTCCACTATGGAGCAGATGTCAGCTGCATCTGAACAGACAAGTGCTTCCCTTACAAAGGTTGCAAATGATATGGATTATATTGCAGAGTTAATTACTTCTGTTCACAATGAAGCAGAAGAAAAAACAAAAGAATCTAGTATCATGACAGAAAAGGTAGAACGTATTCGTGAAAATGCAATGCGTGAACGAGATGAAAGTGATGAGGCTGCAAATGTAATTGTAGCTGAACTGGAAGAAAGTATTCAGCAGGCAAATGAGGTTGATAAGATTACCAATTTGACAGAGGATATTTTGAGCATTGCTTCACAGACAAATCTTCTGGCATTAAATGCATCGATTGAAGCAGCGAGAGCAGGAGAAGCAGGTAAAGGCTTTGCTGTAGTTGCGGATGAAATTCGACAGTTAGCGGATTCTTCCAGAGATACAGCAAATAATATCCAGGAGATTTCTCTTGGCGTTGTAGATAGCGTAAAGAATCTTGCAGAAAAAGCAAATACTATTGCAAATACCTTAAAGGATTCTAATGCCAGCGGACGAGAAGGTGTGGAAAATCTTACCAATACCTACAGAGAAGATATTAAGACTATGGCAGATGCCATGATTGAATTTGCAGGACGTACGGAAACAGTTCAGGAATCTATTGACTCGGTAAAAGATTCTATTGATGCTGTAAGTATTGCAGCAGAAGAGACAGCACAGGGTATTACACACGTTACTGCTTCTACCTTGGATATTGCAGGTAGCATGTCTACAATTAATGAAGAAGCAGGAGATAACCTAAATGTTTCAAATGAACTAAGCGATGAGGTTTCAAAGTTTAAGTTTGAGTAAATAAAAGACAAATATATCACATACGAAAGGGCGGTTCCTAAATAGGAGACCGCCCTTTCTTTTGGGGAGTGGTTGTAAACGTTCTTTTATAATTATTTTATAGTAACTTTAACTTTTGCACTGGCACCGCTTTTCATTTTTACAGTAATGGTAGCAGTTCCTTTTTTAACACCGGTAATAACCCCTTTGCTGCTTACCTTTGCAATCTTTTTGTTGCTGGTAGAATAGTTTTTTACCTTGTCGCCTGAAGGATAGGTAGATTTAATGGCTATTGTATAGGTTTTACCTTTATTTATTGTAACCGATGTTTTCTTAAGTGTTACTTTTGGAGCTTTAACAGTAATTTTACAAGTGGCTTTTTTACCATTTGATGTTTTTACGGTAATAGTAACAGTTCCGGCTTTCTTTCCTGTAACCTTACCTTTTGAATTGACGGTAGCAACCTTCTTGTTTGATGATGACCAGGTGATTTTTTCTGTTGCTGTTACAGGATTTCTAGTGGCCACTAAGGTAAAACTCTTTTTTGTCTGTAACGTTTTCTTTTTCGTATCTAGTGTTAATTTTGTTGTTTTAACGGAACCTTTTTGCACCTTAATGGTACATGTAGCAGTAGTACCACTCTTCATGGTAACCGTTATTTTTGCTTTTCCTGTTTTTGATTTTGCAGTTAATTTAAAAGTATTCTTTGATTTATTTATTGATGCTACTTTTACAATAGAAGTTTTATTTGATTTTACCGAAGAAATTTTATCTTTCGAATATGTCATTTCTTCAATGGTTATAGCTGATGTAGATTTTTTAACCTGTAATATTGTAGAAGTTGTATTTAGGGTAATGGTTGCTACATAAACCTTACAGGTTGCCTTTTTGCCTCCTGAGGTTTTTGCGGTAATAGTTGCAGTGCCTCCTTTTTTAGCGGTTACTTTACCATTTGAATTTACAGTAGCAATTTTTTTGTTTGATGATGTCCAGGTAATGGTTTCAGATGTAGATGGTGTCAAGGTAGCTTT
>JAIKXK010000259.1 GCA_024684155.1 Lachnospiraceae bacterium
TGATTTAATATCCTTATTTGGAGTAAAGTGATCCATAACCATGGCAATCTTATCCTTGTGGAACACACCCTCCGTCTTCATCTTTTTCAACTCATGAATCGCTACTGGTGTAGTAACGTCATTTCCCAAAACCAAATCCAACTCTGCTTCAATCAACTGACCTGCAGATACAGATTCCAATCCTGCATGAGCTGCTAAGATTTTCTGTGTCATAGTCATTCCCATGACGCCGTCCTCCTTTATTCCTTAAAAATACAATTTAACCGTACTTACGGTGGGCTGCATTGACTATGTGATTGCAAAGAGGTCATCATCAAGTTTTCCTTGGCAATCCGGATTACTATAATCGGCAGCCCACCTGCCGCTTATCAATGATACGTGTTTACGGCGTGTTGTAATTTCACATATGTTCCAAGCGATTGAGTCGAGCTTAGAAGCGGAACTATTAAGCTAGAACAGATGTGAAATTACAAAGGCCGTATATATGGTTAAATTGTATTTTAATTGTAATAAAGGCGTGGCGAACAGCCACGCCCGAATTTACTATATAATCGAGATAACAAAGATTAGTTGTTAATCAACTTGGAATCTTCGTTGTTCCAGCTATAAAGCTTACGGATTTCCTTACCAACCTGCTCAGCTGGATGTTCAGCTGCAAGCTTACGCATAGCCTTGAAGTGAACCTGCTTTCCTGCAGGAGACATATCAAGTAAGAATTCCTTAGCAAATGTTCCGTCCTGGATATCAGTAAGAACCTGCTTCATAGCCTTCTTAGTTTCTTCTGTAACAATCTTAGGTCCAGTGATGTAATCACCATATTCAGCTGTATTAGAGATAGAATATCTCATTCCTTCGAAACCTGACTGATAAATCAAGTCAACGATTAACTTCATTTCATGGATACACTCAAAGTAAGCATTTCTTGGATCATATCCTGCTTCTGTAAGGGTTTCGAAACCTGCCTGCATTAATGCACAAACACCACCACAAAGTACTGCCTGCTCACCAAAGAGATCAGTTTCAGTTTCTGTTCTATAAGTAGTCTCTAAAAGACCAGCTCTTGCTCCACCGATTCCAAGACCATAAGCCTTAGCGATGTCCCAAGCCTTTCCTGTAGCATCCTGCTCAACAGCGATTAAGCAAGGAGTACCCTTTCCTTCCTGATACTCACTACGAACAGTATGTCCTGGAGCCTTAGGAGCGATCATTGTAACGTCAACGTTTGCAGGTGGCTTAATGCATCCGAAATGGATATTGAATCCATGAGCGAACATAAGCATATTGCCTTCCTCTAAGTTTGGCTCAATGTCATTTTTATATAGTTCAGCCTGTAATTCATCATTGATAAGAATCATAATGATATCTGCCTGCTTAGCAGCTTCTGCTGCTGTATATACTTTAAATCCCTGAGCTTCTGCCTTTGCCCAAGACTTAGAACCTTCATACAAACCAATAATTACGTTACATCCTGATTCCTTTAAGTTAAGAGCGTGAGCATGACCCTGAGATCCATATCCGATAACCGCAATGGTCTTTCCATTTAAATATGAAAGGTCACAGTCTTCCTGATAAAAAATTCTTGCTTCATTTGCCATAATCTTCTTCCTCCTTAATGGCTTTTCATCTAACCATAATAAATTTATAAATAACCAAGTGTTCTACAGATGGTATTTAACTAATCCAAACAGCGAACGTCTTTTGTTCCTCTAGACAATCCTGTAATACCTGTACGGGCAAGTTCTAGGATTTCATATCCTGCAGCTAATAAATCTGCCAAATATGCATCAAGTTTGTCATGGTTTCCTGTCATTTCAACCACAACTACACCGTTAGGTAAATCAACATCCACGGACTTTCCATGATACTGATTTAAATGCTCTGCAAAACTAAAGAATACATTATCAGATTCTTCTGTAGCTTTAATTTTTACCAGCATAAGTTCTCTGGTAACTGACTGAGTAGGCTCTAATACCTTAATATCTGCCACATCTTCAAGTTTTGCTAGTTGTTTCTCAATCTGTTCTAAAATGAGTTCATCCCCGCTTGCTACTATAGTCATACGTGTATATCTAGGATCTGCGGTCACACCTGCGGAAAAGCTGTCAATATTGTATCCTCTTCTGGAAAATAAACCTGATACATGACTTAATACACCAGATGTGTTCTCTACTAAAATAGAAAAGACTTTTTTCTTCACTTGAATTTTCCTCACTTTAAAGTTTAATAATTTCGACCTTTACATTCTAACATTTATGGATTCTTTGTCAACCACTGACAGCCGAAAAACTACACAAACTCTACTGTTGTAATGCTTCCATAATTGGTGGAATTAATTGTTTCTTTCTAGATACCACTCCTGGAAGAATCATGGTTTCTCTATCTGTAAGCTTCTCTTCTCCGAACGCAGTAACTACCACGGAATCAGAATCTTTTCCACTATAAAGAAGTTCTGTACTTTGATCTATAATATTTGTAAGCATGACATAAACCATATCTAAGTTCTTATCCACAAGAACCGTATTCATATAGTCTGAAATCTTTCCAAGAATTCCATCTAACTGAGATTTTGACACTGCTGAAATCTGAGCCACCGCAAAGTTTTTATCTGCAGCATGGAAGATTTTAAAGTCCTGATAAAAGATTTCATCTATGGTCTTTGATCCAAAATCACTTCCTGCCTCAAACATATGAAGAGCCAATTCTTCATAATCAACTTCAGCAATTTTTGCTAACTCTGCTCCCACCTTCTTATCCACTTCCGTACAGGTAGGTGAACGGAACATCAACGTATCTGACAAAATAGCAGAAAGTAAAAGTCCTGCAATTTTCGGTGGCACTTCTACTCCTTTTTCTTCAAACATCTGATAAATAATAGTCGAAGAACAGCCTAATGGCTGATTTCTGAAATAGATAGGCTGAATGGTTTCTAAAGAACCAATTTTATGATGATCAATAATCTCTAAAATTTCTGCCTGCTCAATGCCATCTACTGCCTGAGTCTTTTCATTATGATCAACTAAAATTACCTTTTTCTTTTGCATGTTCAACAAATTTCTTCGTGAAAACATTCCCACATATTTGCGATTTTCATCTAACACTGGGAAATCTCGATGACGAACGCCAGACATTGCTTCTCTAACATCATCTACATAATCATCTAAGTCAAAGGTAATCAAATTCTTCTTTGTCATAAAATGCTTAATTGGCATACTTTGATTGATTAAACGAGCTGTGGTAAAGCAGTCAAATTCTGTTGTGATAAGTACGCATTGAATCTGATCACACTTTTCTATAATTTCAGGATCTACAATGGTTGCATCTGTAACAATCAAACAACTTGGCTTATTTTCAATGGCAATCAGCTGACGCTCCTTGATATTACCCATAATAACAAGATCGTCTTCATCAATATCATTACCAAAGGTTTCTCTACTTCCTGAGGCAACCACTACCTTACCTTTCACAAAGTATCCATGATCATTACCACAAATCATATGCCCCTGAAGGGTTTCAATAATATTCTTATACTGGGTTCTGGCACGGGAAAGTTCTCGATTGTCATATACATCCATATAAGAATAGGCAATATCACCATTTACAATCACTCCCGTAAGTAAATCATTATTTCCAACAATAGGAAGGGTAACTACGTCTTCTGTACGCATTAACTCCCAAGCTTTTTTCAAAGAATAATGATCACTAACACCCTTTGTATGACGAAGTTCAATATCTTTAATTTGTGTTCCCACATCTGTAACTGTTTCTGGAATCTGTGCATCAAAGCGCTTTAATACATAACTGGTTTCGCTATTAATATCTCCTGCTTTTTTGGGTATATAATTTTTATCATCTATTTGATTTTTTAAATATGCATAGGAAATAGCCGCACAAACAGAATCTGTATCTGGATTCTTATGCCCCATTACCCAAACATCAACTTTTTTACTCATTAAATTCTCCTTATTATTAAAAAAACCGGTTGTAGGAAAACTCTACAACCGGATCACTATGTCTTAAATAATCCCCAAAAGAGATAACAAGATGGCAACTACTACTCCTAAGTTTAATACTCCTAAGACTGTAGTAAAGGTAACCTTACCTCCAACTTTTTTAAACTGAGTTTCATTTTCTTCTTTTGAAGTATCCTGCTCGTCTCTTTCCTTTAATAGGTCCTGAATGTTTCGATATACTTTTACATTCTCATTATGAACCTTATCGTAAAGATCATTTTTTATTCCTTCCACTGACTGTGAAACGGAAGATAATGTATCCTGAATTTCCTGAGTCTGTGCAGCATCTGCTACCTTAGACTGTAATGTAGTCATTTCCTCTCGAAGTTCCTGTAAGACTCTATCTACCTGAGTCTCAACAGTGGTAACCAGGCCATCTGCTTCCTGATGCTTCTTTTCAAGTTCCGCTTCTAATTCTGAAAGCTTAATCTGAATCTCAGCATTCTGGGCTTCTTTTACTCTTAATTGTTCTTCTAATTCAATAACCCTTGTTTCTTTATCTTTAATCAAAGACTGAATAGTCTTTGCTTTTTCACGAAATGCATCAATCTGCTGTAGTAATAAATCTTCAGATGCCTCTACCTTGCTGTTATTTTCTTCCACTGTTTCCTCTTCCTTTTCCTTATGTTCTTCCGGGAGTTTTATGCCTGCCGCATCTAACTTTTCTTCAATGTCTTCTCTGTCAACTTCCACATATTCTAAAGGAGTTTCTGACTTTCCTTCTTTAATAATGAAATCAGAGTCCGGAGCTTCCGGTGTAAGATTCTTCTCGTTTAAATCTTCCGTAATCATATCTACTCTCTTTCACACACCAAATTATTATAATCCAAGATTTATAATATCATTTTCAAAATATAATGTAAATAAAATTTAGACGTAAATTTATGTTTATAAAAAAAACCGCCCTCCTTATGGAGAGCGGTCTTAATATAAACCGTAATATCTATTTCCAGATTAGTCAGCCTTATAAAGGTTAACCAACTTAGTAAGATAGTTGTAACGATCTTTGTACTGCTGTTCAGATTCAGCGAAGAGTTTAGCAGCCTTATTAGGATTGAACTTAGCAAGAGCTGCGTAACGGCTTTCACCCTTTAAGAATTCCTGGAAGTCTCCAGTAGGAGCCTTAGAATCTAAGATGAATGCGTCTTTTCCTTCTTCTGCAAGAGCAGGATTGAAT
>JAIKXK010000263.1 GCA_024684155.1 Lachnospiraceae bacterium
TACAGCACCACAAACCATAGGGAAAGGATTGTCCTGCTTAATTAATTTTAATGCTTCTTCAAATCTTCCCTCAGCTGCCATCTTAATGTAACCCTGGATGGCAAGGTGTACCGGACAAGCTGTCTTACAAGGAGCTGTACCTGTATCGTAGCAGTTAATTTTTGCATCATCACGATAGTTATAGTTCCATTTATCTGGTCCCCACTTACGTGCATTTGGAAGTTCTGATTTTGGATAAGTTACTTCAGAACCATCTTTCTTGCAAAGTTTCTGTCCAAGCTTTGCTGCACCAACTGGACAAATCTCAACACACTTACCACAGGCAACACATTTATCTTTTTCTACATGGGCACGATATGCAGATGCAGAAAGGTTTGGTGTTTTATATAACTGAGAAGTACGAAGTGCGTTACATACACCAGCAGCACAGTTACAAATAGCAACGATTTTTCCTTCGCCATCAATATTTGTAATCTGATGAACATAACCGTGACGCTCAGCTCTTTCTAACACTTCATAAACTTCTTCTTTGGTAATGTAATGTCCGATTCCACGATCATCCATGTACTCGGCCATATCACCCATACCGATACAATAGTCACCACGGATCTGACCAGAACCTTCTCCACGCATCTCCTGCTGTTTACGACAAGAACATTCTGAAATTCCGTATTTATCATACATATCAATCCAACGAGATAAATGCTCTACTGGAACGGATTGATTTTCAAGCTCGATTGCCTTTTCCACTGGAATGGTATGCATACCAATACCACTTCCTCCTGGAGGTACCATCTGTGTAATTCCACCAAGTGGCAACTGTGTCATTAGGTTGAAGAAAGATGCCATCTCTGGATATTGATCTGTAACAGAATCCTGCATCATCATAAATTCTGCAGAACCAGGAACAAAGATAGGAAGTTCATAACGATACTCAAAATTCTTTGGATCTCTGGAAGAACGTGTTTGTTCAATAATTCCAAGATAGCGCAATTTGTGAACTAATTCTGTGGTATCTTCCACTGACATCTGATTCATCTCAGCAAGCTGAGGAATGGTATACGGAACACGTGTCTTTTTAAAATTCAAAAGAAATTTAACGTCATCCTTTTCTAGCACGCGATCAAGTAACCAATACTCCGGGTCACGATTATTAATCTTTCCTGTAAATTTTTTAATGTAGCGATCAGTAATTAAAGTAGCTAACTGTAATACCAGTTTTTCCTTTTCCGGATCATCTGCTACATAATCTGGATTCTGCCAGTAATCCCATTCATTAATCATGGGATCTCCCTTTGACATATCCATTGGCCTTAAATTTCTAACCAAATCTTTTGCCATGTTTTCCTCCTATATACTTATACTCTTTATAATTCGAAAGCCCTCACTTTCGATTCCTCACCCGGATTATCCCCCCGGGTCGGTTCTATACATTCTAATTGTAACAGATGTTCAACTTTTTGTATATAAATGTTAAAAAATTTACATTTGTTACACATGATTTTGTGCAATTTTTACCACATTAAAAATGGAATGGGTTATAGCGCCCCTGTTGTTGCATAAAATACACCTGCTTCTTTTCTTATATTGCAAAAAAAATACTCCCTTTGACCAAATGCCAAAAGGAGTATCCTTTATGTGTAATGTGTTTTGATAGCAATATTATTCCTGTGCAGTTAACTCTTTGTAGTATTCAGAGTAGTCTGCTCTATTATCTTTTGTAAAAGCAATAGCTGAACGAGGATGCTGATTAAAAATACCTGTCATTAAATACTGTAAATCATATCCCCACTGTAAACCTGATTCTTTTAAAGGAACCATTTCTTCTTCAATAAACTTAATTACTGGGAATAAGTTGTATTTTGGATTACGCAAAAATCCAAGTAAATTTTCCATGGAACAGTTTCCTGCCCCGCGTCCCATAGATGCATAAGTTGCATCTAACCAATCTACTCCATCGCCAACTGCTTCAATGGTATTTGCAAAAGCAAGTTTCTGGTTATCATGGGCATGAATTCCTAATTTCTTTCCATACTTTGAAGCTGTCTCATTGTAAACATCAACAATACGGGCAATCTGTTCCGGATATAGAGATCCAAAACTATCAACGATGTAAATACAATCTGCAGGTGATTTTCCAATCATATCCAATGCTGCTTTTACATCAGCATCCTGAGCTGCTGAAATTGCCATAATGTTACAACTTACTTCATAGCCTTTATTCTTTGCATCTTCAATCATATCGATGGCCATAGGAATCTGATGTACATAACAAGCCACACGAATCAAATCAAGTGGTGATTCATTTCTATTTCTAATGTCGTTTTTGTAATCGCATCTTCCAGCATCTGCCATAGCTGCAAGTTTAATCTTCTTATCAGCGTTATCACCGATTACATCAAAAATTGCATCATCATCACAGAATTTCCATTTACCGAATTTATCAACGTCAAATAATTCTTTGGATGCCTTGTAACCAAGCTCCATATAATCAACGCCCGCTTTAATATTGGTCTCATAAAGCTTTTTTACAAATTCATCAGTAAAATAGAAATCATTTACCAATCCTCCATCACGTAATGTAGCATCAACTACTTTGACGCTTTCTCTGAATCCTAAAAGCTTT
>JAIKXK010000310.1 GCA_024684155.1 Lachnospiraceae bacterium
TATCTGAGAGAACATTATAACTATCCTTGGCTTGCTGGTGTGGATATTTTTATAAAAGACTATCTTTATAAAGAAGAAGAGAAGGAGCGCCAACGTGACAAGGAAATTTTGAATATCATTTCGGTGGCCGATGTTTTGGTAAATGATGGTCTAAAAAACTCTATAATTTCAGAAAAACTTAAGGAAATACAGAATCGATACTTTATCAGGCTGCCTGGGAAATATCGTGAACGTGATATTGCAGTATGTCTTTATGAACTAGCAGAAAAACAGATGTCTAAACTAGAGGAGCATGAAAGTGATACATTAGGACAAATTTTTCCCTGGATTCTGAAAGGACAGAAGGGAGAGCCAAAAGAGTATTATGACCAGACAATACGTCTTCCTTTTGAGAATACAACAATTCCCGTACCTGCATATTATCATAATGTTTTAAACCAAAGGTATCCTAACTATTATGATGTACATAGAGAGTGGGACGGACATGAATATCCATCATTTGAAGGACAGAAGGCTGATATAGAGAATTTACTTGGGGAAAAACTACCGGGGTTTATTTTTGAACAAAAGATGTTAGAACGTCCAGTTTTGGATAGTAAGGAATCGCTCAAAACCATTGCAAAGAAAAGCACTGACGAGCTTAGATCATTGCTTATGGATGCCTCAAATGCAGCTAAAGAAAATCGGATGGAAGATGTTGTACAGATTTTGAATGAATGTCAGCAACTTGCGGGGGATTTTGGAACTTTGACAGAGCAGGTAAGGGGAGAAAAATCGCAGGTTGGTATTGCTGTGGTAGAAGCACTACAAAAATTTTGTGATGCCGTATATATAGAATATCAGAATTTGGAATCTGATGAAAGTACAATGACTTTTCCTATGTCTAAAAATGCCCTTGATGAGCTTATTTCGGTCATAAAGGGAAAAATTCTTGAGCGCAATGAAGTCTGTTTTTTCCCTGTTGGGGTTAAGGAGTGGAAAACCCTTTCAAAAATTATAGAACAAATTGAGGATGATAAAACGGAGATTTGCGTTGTACCACTTCCTTTGATAAAAAAAGACATGTTTGGCAATATCCTTATGACAGATGAAGAAATCATAAGTGCAACGGATATTGAAAATTATCCAAAGAATATACAGTATTTGGACTGGACAGAGTATGATTTAAAGCGGCATTGTCCCGAAGTCATTTATATTCAGAATCCATATGATGAGTATAACCCTTATTTGACTGTGCCACCGGATTTCTATTCATCAAACCTAAGACTATATACCAAAGAACTAAAATATGTTCCGATTGGAAAAACGGATGAGTTTGGAGAAAAAGACATAAACTCCATTTACAATCTGAAGCATTATGTTATGGCTCCAGGTATTGTGTACGCAGATAAAGTGATTGTGCAGTCGGAAAATGTTAAAGAACAATATATCAAAGCGTTGACGGATTTTTCCGGAGTTGAAAATGTTGAGATATGGAAGAATAAAATTATTACGGAAGGGTTTCCTGAAGACCCCATAATGGTTGACGACGGACGACGGACAAAGCTCTTGTACGTGATTGGTGCAAATGAGGTATCAGAAAATAAACATTTACTTGTGGACGCAGTAAATGAACGTATTAACGGAGCTCTGCAATTTTCAGAGGGACTTGAAATGACGATAGCATTTTATCCACCAGACCGTGCTCAATGGAAAGTGGTTAATAATGAACTTACTAATATGTTGTTTGACATGGTAGAACAAGCGACAAAAACAGGAATAAATAGGATTACAATTACGCCCCAAAATGCTGAAGATGTTGCAACTCATTTTGATGCGTACTATGGAAGTCCTTCACCGGCTCTGCTAGCATTTATTGATCGAAATAAACCGGTTATGCTATGTGCATATAATAATATGGAGGGAATTTGCAAGTGAATATAGAGTTGATGGCATCGATGATGTGTGCGGATTATTCTTGCCTATACGAAGAGGTGAAGAAACTTGAAGAGGGTGGAATTGATTCGTTTCACATTGATATTATGGATGGCCGCTATGTTAATAATTTTGCTATGTCTTTAAATGACTTGCAATGTATACGAAGATTAACTGATAAACCTTTAGATGTTCATCTGATGGTGGAACATCCAATCAATACAATAGATTTGTTTATATCAAACCTAAAAAAGGGTGATACAGTATATATTCATCCTGAGGCAGAATACCATCCTTCTACTACTTTACAGAAGGTAATAGATGCAGGACTTACTCCGGGGATTGCAATCAATCCGGGAACAAGTATAGAGTCGGTAAAGATGCTATTGTGTATTGTGAAGAAAGTGCTAGTGATGTCTGTAAATCCTGGAAATGCAGCTCAGATGTTTTTGCCTTATGTTAGAGAGAAATATGATGAGCTCCTTTTACTGAAAAAAACAAGTGATTTTGATGTCTATTGGGATGGGGCTTGCAGTGCAGATAAAATAAAAGAATATGCTCCACTTGGGGTGAAGGGTTTTGTGCTTGGAACAACATTGCTTTTTGGAAAAGAAGCTTCTTATGGTGAAACTTTGAAGAATATTAGGGAGATGAATTTTTGATATGAATTATGCTTTGCTCCTGTCGGGAGGAACCGGAGCGAGAGCCGGTTTTGAAATTCCAAAACAGTATGTACATGCAGACGGACATATGATGGTTACTTACGCTTTGATGCCACTTCTACGGTGCGAAAAGATAGATGCTGTATATATTGTTGCTGAACGTGAATGGAGAAATGATATATGGACGGATGCAGAAAATGCGGGGAGTGTTATTTCCAAAATTGTTGCATATGCTGATGCTGGGGAAAGCAGGCAAATGTCAATACTTAATGGTATGGACGAGATTATGCGAGATATAGGCGAAAGAGCAGAGGATTCAAAAGTTGGTGAAGGAGACACAATTCTGATTCACGATGCTGCAAGACCGTTTCTTTCAGATCAATTATTACAAGATTGCTATGAGGCGCTTGAAGGACACGATGGAGTATTACCAGTTTTGCCGATGAAGGATACGGTATATATCAGTGAAAGTGGCATAACTGTATCGAGCTTGATTCAACGTAGCACAGTGTATGCAGGTCAGGCACCAGAACTCTTTCGGTTTAAGAAATACTATAGTGCAAACAGGAAACTATTGCCGAATGCAATTAATGATGTATGTGGCGCAAGCGAACCGGCCATACTTAATGGTATGGATGTCGTTATGATTCGTGGAGATGAGGAAAATTTTAAGGTAACAACAGCAGCGGATATGTTGCGGTTTAAGAATAGATATGAGGTATAGTTGAAATTATGAAAGCGTGGGTATTGCATGATGTAGGTGATATCAGGTATGAGAATATTAAGACTCCAAATACTCCATCAAAAGAGGTTTGTGTTTTGGTTAAAGCAGCTGGAATATGTAGTTCAGATATTCCGAGGATATATGAAACAGGAGCACATTGTATGCCGCTTATTCTGGGACATGAGTTTTCCGGAGTGGTGGAAAGAATTGGTAGTGATGTCTCACCTGATTGGTTGGGTAAGAGAGTGGCAGTTTGCCCAAAGATACCTTGTGGTAAATGCAGAGAATGTCGGAATGGATTTCCGGAAAGATGTGACAATTATGGATATATTGGATCTCGAAGAGATGGAGCTTTTGCAGAATATGTGAATGTACCTGTAGACAATTTATTCCCTTTACCGGAGCATGTCAGCTTTGAGGTGGGAGCGATGTTGGAGCCTATGGCTGTGGCTGCCAATGCCATGCGTACCAGCATAGGCCGTGTTAAGAGCATGATTCCAAAGGATAAGCCTATTGCAGTCTGCGGACTTGGAACAATAGGAATCATGCTTGTGATGTTATTAAAAAAAGCGGGATATGAAAAAGTATATGTAATTGGTAGGAGGGAATCCCAAAAACTTAGAGTACTGGAAATGGGAATTTCTGAAGATAATTATTGCGACAGCTGTAGAGAAAATGTTCCTGAATGGCTCAGAAAAAAGACAGATGGTGGAGTGTTTGCTTTTTATGAATGTGTGGGAAAAAATGAGTGTGTCATTTATGGTATAGAAGGAACGACTTATGGTGGAAGCGTAGTCCTTGTCGGAAATCCATATTCAGATATGAGTTTTTCAAAGGATATTTACTGGAAGATTTTGAGGAAACAATTGCATATATGTGGAATATGGAATTCAAATTTTAAACATTCCATATCTGCAGAATCTGAGGATGATTGGAATTATGTATTGCAAAGGATTGTGGATGGGAGAGTAAAGCCTGAGAAGTTAATTACGCATAGGTTTGCAATAGATG